>CBHWET010000158.1:0-10153 GCA_966112985.1 uncultured bacterium
GGATGATCATCGACAATCAGCACTCTGGTTTGACTTTTTCGCACGGCCATAAGTTTGAGAACGGTTAATTGTTTTAATTGACAAATCTCTCAATGTTTACGCTGATCATTGTTGAAGCAGCGAACAAAAACCGCAATCGGGCTTAATATCGTGCGAACCTAGAGCAAAACCTGAAAAGCCCCCCCTGTTATAATGGAGAATCCCGCAGTGAAATGAGACAGTGACCGAGCCGCTGCCGAGAACAATAGAGCAACAGCATGAGAAGCCCGACCAGTTCTCTCAACGAAACAAATTGTATTTCAAAATACAACGGATCGCGCTAACCCCATCTTTCCAGCCTATCTTCTTACCTTCAGCGTACGTTCTTCCGTAATACGAAATCGGCACCTCGTAAATTCGTAAATCCATGTGCGCCACCTTGGCAGTGATCTCGGGCTCGAAGCCGAATCGGTTCTCTTCGATGTTGATCTTCTGAATAACCTCGCGTTTGAAGGCTTTGTAACCCGTCTCCATATCTGTGAGGTTTAAGTCGGTCGCCATATTTGATAGCGTGGTCAGAATTTTATTCCCAAACGAATGCCAGAAATACAAAACGCGATGTGCACCCGCCCCGGCGAAACGCGACCCGAATACAACGTCAGCCTTTCCGATTAGAATGGGACGTACGAGAATCTCGTATTCGTTTGGGTCGTATTCGAGATCCGCATCTTGCACAATCACGATGGGGGCGGTGACATGCTTGAATCCAGTGCGTAAAGCCGCCCCTTTTCCCTGGTTCACTTCATGACGAAACAATTTTACACGCTTGTCCTTTTGCGCGACGGGCTGTAAGGCCTCCCAGGTATTGTCTTTAGAACAATCGTCAACGACCACAATTTCCTGAACGACCGCCTGGCCGAGAACTGTCTCCAGCACATTGGCAATTGTCGCGGCTTCATTGTAAACAGGAACGACAACCGACAGACAGGGCGATATTGTTTTCAAAGCCATTTCCAACTTGTGTTTAAAAAGGTCGCGTAGGCTAAACGATTAGATCACATACTTCAAAGGTTTTTAGGATGTTACGATGGCATAGGGTGAGTAAAAACTTTTGGACAAGCTCGCATGCTCAATCCATTTTAGGCGGCATTTGATGACGATTGCGATCATTGGCCTGGGATACGTGGGTTTACCGCTCTGCCTGCAATTTGCTCGCAGTGGAATTCGCGTGATTGGCCTCGATACTGATCCAAGCAAGGTTGAATCGATCAACGCTGGAAAGAGCTACATCCAACATATCGACAGCAATCGTGTCACCGAGGCGGTCAAAAATACACTTTTCTCCGCCTCGACCGATTTTTCACGAATCAAAACCGTGGACGCGGTCATCATCTGTGTGCCGACGCCCCTTAATAAGAATCGCGAGCCCGATATTTCTTATATCGTCAAAACTGGAGAAACCATTGCCCCTTTCCTCCGACCGGGTTCATTAGTCGTGTTAGAGTCCACGACTTATCCAGGCACGACTGACGGAGAGTTACGCTTCATCCTCGAGAAACATTCCAATCTGAAAGCTGGCGTAGATTTCCATCTCGCATTCTCCCCAGAACGCGAAGACCCCGGGAATCCAGACAGCAAAGTGGAGCTGATTCCGAAAGTTGTAGGCGGACTAACGCCAGCATGTCTGGAAAAAGCAAAGGCTCTTTATAGCCGCGCGATAAAGACGATCGTCCCTGTCTCCTCATGCCGCTGCGCCGAGGCCACGAAGCTTTTGGAAAATATTTTCCGTGGCGTAAACATCGCGCTCGTAAATGAATTGAAGGTAGTTTACGCCGCCATGGGAATCGACATCTGGGAGGTTATTAATGCGGCGAAAACAAAACCCTTCGGCTTCATGCCCTTCTATCCGGGGCCGGGACTCGGAGGGCATTGTATTCCAATCGATCCATTTTACCTGACTTGGAAAGCACGTGAGTTCAATCAACATACGCGGTTGATCGAACTCGCCGGTCAAATCAACACCGCGATGCCGCAATATGTCGTTGATCGCGTGACCGAAGCGTTAAATGCAAAGCAAAAGTCGGTGAAAAATAGTAAAATTTTGTTGTTGGGTCTCGCTTATAAACCAAACGTCGATGATGTACGTGGTTCGCCGACCTTTGTCCTGATGGATTTATTGCGAGTTCGTGGTGCACACGTCGCCTATCACGATCCTCACGTTCCGCTGATTTCCCCTACCCGCACACATGCTCACTGGAGCGGCACGACTTCGGTGTCCTGGGACCGAGAAACAATTTCGCAATTTGATGCTGTTATTATCGCGACAGCTCACCACGCGATAGATTATTGCCAACTCGCGGATTGGGCGCAGTGCATTGTCGATACTAGAAATGCGATGGCTGGATGCCCGATCGATCCGCAGAAACTTTGGAAAGCGTAACAAAAAACCACATGTCCACGTACGAGAAACTACAAATCGAACTCAAAGCTCACCCCAAACGCTGGCTGATCACTGGTTGTGCCGGTTTCATTGGTTCCAACCTGCTCGAGAAGCTTCTAAAAGCAGATCAATATGTGGTGGGCCTGGACAATTTCTCGACAGGGTATAACAAGAACCTTGCTGAAGTGCAGTCGCTCGTCACACCTGAACAATGGAATAGGTTTAGATTAATCAAAGGTGACATCTGTGATTTTGCGGCCTGTAAAACAGCGACCGATGGTATCGATTTCGTGCTCCACCAGGCCGCCTTAGGTTCGGTCCCCGCCTCAATGGAGCATCCTATTCGTAGTCACCAAAGTAACGTTGACGGTTTTCTCAATATCCTCACAGCCGCTCGCGACGCAAAAGTGAAGCGCTTCGTGTACGCATCCAGCAGCGCCATTTACGGGGATGACCCCGAACTGCCAAAGACCGAGCACAAAATTGGCCGGCCGCTCTCACCGTATGCGGCGCACAAATGGATGAACGAGATTTACGCCGAAGTTTACGCCCGTGCCTATGGCTTTGAATCAATTGGCCTCCGATATTTCAATGTATTCGGTCCACGGCAGGATCCGGATGGTGCTTACGCTGCGGTTATCCCCAAATGGTTGGCTTCATTATTGAAAATGGAACCAATCTATATTAACGGCGATGGCGAAACCAGTCGTGACTTTTGTTTTATCGACAATGTTGTACAGGCAAATCTGCTTGCCGCCACAACTCAAACCGCTGGAGCAACAAATCGGGCGTATAATGTCGCGGTTGGAGAACGAACGACACTCAACCAATTGTTCGGATTTTTGAACCAGGGATTACGACAGCGCGACCCAAACCTTCCGGATCAGAAACCAGTTTACCGCGAATTCCGAGCCGGCGACGTACGCCATTCATTGGCCTCGATTGAAAACGCCCGGACATTCCTTGGTTATCAGCCAACACATTCGACAAAGGCTGGTCTTGAAAGCGCATTGGACTGGTATCGGTCCCATGTTTAACGCTTGGCATCGCGCATAAGCATTCACCGGTAAAAGCACTTGTGGAAACCCTGAACCTGAGCCACAATACCGGCAATTTTTCACCGGTAAAAATTGCCAAGGTTAATGAATCGAACAACCAAGCTTTTCCTCTTCTCCTCCATCATCGGAGCTATCATTTTCGCCGCTTGCTTCCAAGCGCAAACGAATCGTACTAAACAGAGTTTGAAAAATGCTGACGCGCCCATCCACAGCGATGCGTCTAATCAAAGAAAACAACTGTCCCGTAAATTAACTGTCGGCTCTCCAGCGCTTCAGGTCCCAACACGGGGTGAAGCCCCTCATGCCGATCAACGTTCTTCAGGATCAATCATTTTAGATTCTCGCGAAGAAGTGCTGGCCCAAAATCGGATTCGACGTGTGCAATTACTGCAAACCGCGAAGAAGTATCCTTTTGTCCTCAGTGAAAGCGTTTTTGAAAAAGATCCCGGAACCGGTGTTGAAAAATTGGTGCAACGGCGCGATATGGCTGGTGACCATGTAGTTGTTAAACTCATACCGGGAAAGACCGACAAAGAGTTGGCCGAAGTGATCGCCACGATCGGCGGACGTATTCTGCGAAAGCTCAACCTCGATTATTCTGACACATTTCTCGTCTCCTTGCCCAAACCTACCCTCGACGCGGTTTCAGACGCAGTTAGCGCATTAGCTCAGCGCCATGACGTGTTCACCTTTGCCGAGCCAGATTTTATTTCGCACAAAACCTCCACACCCAACGACTCTCAGTTTAATGCCCAATGGAATCTCCAGAACACAGGCCAAACCGGAGGAATCGCGGATGCTGACGTCGATGGACCTGAAGCTTGGTCGCTCCAAACGGGAAATGACACCATTGTGATCGCAATCTCGGACACCGGCGTCGATTACAACCATTCCGACCTGTCAGCGAACATGTGGTCAAACCCGGACGAGGCTGCGAACAGCGGCGACGATGACGCCAACGGTTATGTGGACGATATTCGCGGATGGAACTTTGCCTATGGGAACAACAATCCACTGGACGATGAGGGACATGGCACATTCGTGGCCGGTGTTATTGGTGCTCGCGGCAACAACTCAATTGGTATCGCCGGCACCTGTTGGCAATGCAAATTGATGCCTCTTAAGGCGCTTGATAACGAAGGGTCTGGCTATAACACGGATATCGCGGAGGGATTTAATTACGCACGAAAAAAAGGCGTCAAGATCATCAATGCGTCGCATGCCGGCCCGACCAGCGCCACTCTTCAACTCGCTGTTAATAATCTCGAAGCTGCTGGTGTCTTGCTCCTCGCTGCTGCTGATAACGATGCGCGCAATGAAGATGTTTATGCCGACTATCCGGCGTGCTATACGAATCGAAATATTATCAGCGTAGGCGCCTCAGATAATGAAGATCGTATCGCCTATTTCTCCAACTTCGGAGCAAAGACCGTCGACCTGTTCGCGCCCGGTGACAGCATTTGGAGCACCCAGCGAGGCAACGGTTATGGATTGGATTCCGGCACTTCCTTTGCGACACCGCTTGTTGCTGGTGTAGCCGGCCTATTGAAAGCGCAGCATCCGTCATGGACGGTGGACCAGATCAAAAGCGCGCTCCTCAACAGCGTCGATATAAAGACGAACCTGATCGGCAAATGCGTCAGCGGTGGAAGATTGAACGCAGTTCGTGCTCTCACTGGAAATTACGGCGGTGATCCAGGCTCCCTAGACATACAGTTTAGTCCGAAGTGGACAGTAAATGGTGCCGTATTCGCGCTGGCTGTGCAGACCAATGGAAAACTCTTGGTCGGGGGCACTTTTACCAATTCAGCCCTCCACCGTATCGCGAGATTAAACTCAGATGGCTCCACAGATACTTTCTTTATGGCAGGGTCTGGCGCGAATGGCGCAGTGCGAACGATAGCACTACAGCCTGACGGTAAAATCGTCATAGGTGGCGCTTTTACAAAGTATAACGGAGCTATTCGCAAAGGCATCGCCCGGTTGAAGCCCGACGGCACAATCGATCCAACCTTTAATCCCACCGCATCCGCCAATGCAACGGTCACATCCTTACTATTACAGCCAGATGGGAAGATTGTAATTGGTGGCGCTTTCGATTCAATCAATGGACAGGCGCACCAGAAAATTGCCCGCCTGAATTTCGATGGCACTGTTGACCCAACTTATAATCCTTCCACCGCTGGCGATGTTGAATGCCTCGCTCTGCAATCTGATGGAAAAATCGTTTTCGGCGGTGCCAACATCGGTCGCCTCAATACAGATGGAACATCAGACAACAGTTTCGCTTCGACACCAGGGCCCAACGGAACCGTTCGAACAATGGTCGTCGATGCCAGCAACGCCATCCTGATCGGTGGCGATTTCACCACTTTTAACGGAACGCCTCGAAGGCACATCGCGCGCATTACTTCAAGTGGAGATCTCGACCCCACATTTAATCCTGGAACGGGTGCAAATGGCGTTGGTGCATCCGTAACTGCGCTTGCCGTTTCTGACGACTGCACGATTCTCGCGAGCGGCAATTTCAGTGATTTCAATGAGGAACAATCAAATAGCTCCGCCCGCTCTGGCATCGTGCGGCTTTCCTCGAGCGGCAGTGTTGATCAGACCTTTGATGCAGGCGGCGGCAATTATCCCGGCGCGAACGCGATTGAATTACTTAATGATGGCCGTGCCTACATCGCAGGTGGGTTCACCAGTTACAACTATTTTCCACGCCGTTATGTCGCGCGAATAATCGCCCGCGATGGCTCCCTGGGGACAAATACATTTTCTCTCTCACAGACTAATTTTATTTTGAGCCCTACAGCGGCCAACACGGCGCTCAGTGTAGCCGCCTTCGGTTGCGCAAGGTGGAAGACCTACGCAACAAACGACTGGATTTCCATAACCAGCGGAGCAATTGGAATCGGTTCGGGGACAGTTGTATTCTCCGTTCAAGCCAATACAAACCGTACGCCGCGTGTCGCGACTCTCACGATTGCAGGCAAAACCGTAACTGTCACCCAAGAGGCCTCGCTTGCGCCTTCCACCCTTTTCGGCAGGACGATTACGTTAAACGATCTGGTATTAATTACCTCTCAAATTACAAACAGCTACATCTCTCGTATTTTAACCAACGAAACCTTTGGAACATTCGGATATTCGATTTCGGGGCCAACGAATTCATCACTGACGATCACGGATGAACTCGGGACCGCCACTATCGTATTTTCTTTTTCGACTGCCACGACCGGCACTTACACGAATAGTCGAGGCAGCTACGGAACGTTCACCCTTTACCCGACGCGCGCCGACTTCGATGGCGATAGCCGTGCCGATTTGCTTTGGGTAAATTCTTCGAACCAACTGCACGAGTGGTCCATGGATGGCACGAATTTCCTCGGGGCTAACAGCGTTGCCGCAGGCAAGTCACAAGCGTTGAACTGGAAAGTTGCTGCCGTGAATGATTTCGACTTCGACGGCCATCCAGATATTCTGTGGCAAAATTCATCGGGTTACTTGTCGGTTTGGATGCTGAATGGGACGAATTTTGAAAAATCTGTTTCGTTCGGCACAAGTGGCTCCTGGAAAGCCATCGGTATGGCTGATTTGAACTACGACGGTAAAAAAGATTTAATCTTTGCCAACGGCAGTAATTACCTGCAGGGCTGGTTCCTGGACGGCACCAATCGTGTTGCGAAAACTAGACTAAATCGCGGCAAACCTGCCCCACTCTTCTTGAAGCCAATTGGTTTCGATGACTTTAATGGGGACGGTCAATCGGACCTGCTGTGGCAAAGCACAAGCAATATTTTGTCGGTATGGTTCATGAACGGAACAAATTTTGTCGGGACGAATACCCTGAACAACGGACAGGCGATCTCGAGCGACTGGAAACCTGTCGCATTGAACGATTTCAATTACGACGGTCATGCAGATGTTTTGTTTGAAAACTCCGCTGGCGAACTATGGCTGTGGCTTTTAAACCAGACGAATACGATCGAATCTGCATGGCTGCAGCCCGGACAGTCCGTGGACCCGAAATGGCGTATCGCCTCACCTCGCTAATCGGGAACTACGCATTTTTTAGCACCTTTGCATTTTAATATTTAGGCGTAGGTTGCATAAGAGGCCACACGATGCTGTGGTAATCATGGTGGGGCTTGTTTATTGGGAGGGCATATGGGGCGGTTCTTCGACAAATTGGAAAGGCTCGAAAGCTTCGGCGCAAAGGCGCGTGCCACATCGGTGGCTTTTCGTTACAGCGCTGCATTACTGTTGGTTGTTTCCGCGTTTTCACTTCGTTGGGCGATGGATCCAGCCCTCGGCATTCGCTTGCCTTTCATGTTTTTCCAAACCAGCGCGATTCTGGCCGCGTGGATCGGCGGCTTTGGCGCAGGATTATGCGCCTTATTGCTTGGGCTTCTGCTTGGCGATTATTTCTTTTATCCACCCCTTGCCACACTCGGTTTTCAAGACGCCGTTGAATGGATCACTTTTCTAGCGAACTTCATCCCAAGTCTACTGGCCATTACTTTGATCGAATTCATGCATCTGTCGCACATTCGAGCGACCGATTATTTAGCGAAATTGGAAGCCGAGAACCTCAGGAGACGCGATGCCGAGAAAGCGCTGGCGACTGCGCAGACAGAACTAAAAGATTACGCACTGAAGTTGGAGGAACGTGTTCAGGACCGAACTGTGGAACTGCAAAAATCCGTACGCTTTCTTGAAGGTTTCTGTTATTCGATCGCGCACGACCTTCGAGCCCCCTTGCGCGCAATGCGCGGGTTTGTCCATGCACTGCACGAAGACTATGGCGAGTCCCTGGACGAGACCGGTCGAGAATATACGGCACGAATTACCGATGCTGCGACAAGAATGGATAATTTAATTTCGGATCTTCTGGATTATGGACGGCTCAATCATTTGCCGATCAACGTAGAACCGATCGCTCTGGATGACATAGTGGAGTCGGTGCTTTCAGAATTAAAACTCCTCATCGCCCTCCATTCACCGTGTATTTTCATCGAGCATCCGCTAGCTGTGGTGTGGGCCGATCGAAGACTGCTGCATGCGGTAATCAAACATCTGGTCACAAACGCTATCCAATTCAGGCATCCTCGACGGGATCTCGTCCTTCGGCTTCGCTGTGACGACAAGGACGGATTGGTTCGCGTTTGGATTCACGACAATGGGATTGGGATCGAAGCGAAATTTCAGCAGCGCATTTTCAACATGTTTGAGCGTCTTGATGCCAGGCCGTCCGCGACTACGGGAGTCGGATTGGCGATTGTTGCCAAGAGCGTTGAACGTATGGGTGGGGCCGTCGGTGTTTTATCCGATGTGTCGAAAGGTAGTTCCTTCTGGTTCGAACTGCCAAGAACTCCAAAACGAAGTAAACCTTTGACCGAATTGCGGCCCCGAGCATTGAATGCCTCCAATCCCGAACTCATTGGAACGTTCTAAATTTCAGCCAACGCCCATACACCACCGCCAGAGAGCGGTTATAAAAACTTCCGTGAGAGATAAAACAACGCGATCTCTCCCGATTCGCCGCGTGCCGCACAAAATTTCAAAAGGAAAAAGTTTCCGCTGACGCAGCTCAATTTCCAGCGTGGCAGACACCGCTCGACGCACGCTGCCCCGAAAAACATCCTGACCATGGCAGATTCCCGCGCAGCGTAGGAAATTTCACGTTGAAAAAACCTGCTCCGCGCCCGATTCACCCCCAAACATCCTCCCCGTGCCCCCGCGACGAAAGTCCTGGGCAAATTCACGCTGAAAATTTCCCCGCGACGAAAATTTCATCTAATTTCAGACTAAAAATGACCCATCGACGCGCGGTTGTGGAATTTTCATTCTATAAACGACCCTTCGACGCCGTCGAAGCCCCACTTTCAGGCTGGAAACGAGTCTTCGACGCTGTCGAAGCACCATTTTCAGGATGAAATCGGGTCATCGATGCCGTCGAAGGGGTCATTTCAGGCTGAAAACGTCTCATCGACGGCGTCGAAGGGTCATTTTCACCCTAAAAATGAGTCATTGACCGCGTCGAAGCCTCATTTTCAGGCTGGAATTGAGTCATCGACGCGTCGAAGCACTTTCTACAAGGCTGTAAATGAGTGGCTTAGGAGAATTTGGGCGGTTCCTCAACGTTTTCGGGGAGAATAGATCTCAGCTCAATGGTCAAAACAAACCTCGCCCTAATCCTCTCCTCCCCAGGCTTGTCATTACCCACAGGTTTTTCCCACCGAAGCGCAGATGGCCGGCCAACGGCTTGGGTTAATGTGCCCGTTTATTGTGCGGGCTGAAAGGTCGCGACAGGTCCATGCACAAATAATTTTTTGGGTTGATCCACCTTTCGGTCATGTCGCCCACGCCGGAATTGGAGCACAGAACTGCACCGGCTGATTTGTCAGCGGATGCCTGAAAGCAATTCGCCATGCATGCAGACACAGCGGTCCAGCCGATGGATGCAAAGTCTGGGTGTCGCCGAGCTTGCCTCCGGCCAGATACACCGGGTCTCCATAGACCGGAAAACCCAGATGCCAAAGGTGAACCCGAATTTGATTGGTTCGGCCAGTTAAGGGACGAGCCTCCAAAAGAGTCGTTCCATCCATGCACCGCTTCATGACGCGAAATTCAGTTTTTGAAGGCAGACCTGCCTCGTCGTCTATTTCACGAGTTC
>CBHWET010000159.1:0-10107 GCA_966112985.1 uncultured bacterium
ATATCGAGGAGTTCGCTTTTGACGCGCTCGCGCAAGTTGCCATCTTCAATAGGGAACACGAACTCAATCCGGCGAAAGAAATTGCGTGGCATCCAGTCAGCGCTGCCGATGAACACCTCAGGCTGGCAGGCGTTTTCAAAATAAAAGATCCGGCTGTGTTCAAGAAAGCGATCCACAATGCTTCGAACGGTTATGTTTTCGCTGATCCCGGGAATCTGAGGTCGCAGACAGCAGATGCCTCGAACGACCAAATCGATTTTGACTCCCGCCTGAGACGCTCGATAGAGCGCTTCAATTATGCGTTGATCGACGAGGGAATTCATCTTCGCGATGATTCGTGCAGGCAGGCCCTTCTTCGCGTTGTCGGTCTCACGAGTTATCAACCCTAGCATTCGATCGTGAAGCTGGAATGGCGCGACGATAATTTTTTTCGTTTCCTGGAACTGACAAACGCCAGTCAGCAGATTGAAAAGATTGGTCGCGTCTTCACCAAATGACGGCCTGCAGGTGAACAGCCCGACATCTGTATAAATGCGTGCGGTAGTCGGATTATAATTACCGCTGCTCATGTGCACGTAACGGCGAATGACATCGTCATCCTGACGAACGACAAGACACATCTTTCCGTGAATTTTAAACCCGACAAGACCATACACCACGTGCACGCCGGCTTCTTCCAATTTGCGTGCCCATTGAATGTTGTTGGCCTCGTCAAAACGTGCCCGCAATTCAACGACCGCTGTCACTTGTTTGCCGTTATTTACGGCTTTCATCAGGGCACCAACAATTCGAGTGTCGCCGCCACTGCGATACAACGTTTGTTTTATCGCCAGAACCTTTGGATCATTCGCGGCCTGTTCAAGGAAGCTTACGACGCTGTTAAAGTTCTCGTAAGGATGATGAAGAAGAATGTCACGTTCGCGAATTGCGGCGAAAAGATCGACGACGTCACGAAGGCTGGATGCAGCCGGAGCGACAAAAGGAGGATCACGTAACTCCGGTGAGTGATCGCCCTCATAAATTGCCATCAATCGCGTCGGGTTTAATGGGCCATCGATGACATAAAGGTCATCCTCCGTAAGCCGTAGTGTGCTCAGCAACGCATCACGGATCATCGTTGGGCAATCCTTATCGACCTCAAGCCGCACGGCATCGCCCTTGCGTCGATTGTGCAGCTCGTTTTCAACAGCCTTTAAAAGATTGGCTGCTTCCTCTTCGTCAATGTAGAGCTCGCTATTTCGTGTGACCCGAAAATGCCAGTAACCAAGAATCCTGGTCCCAGGAAACAAGTCGCCGAGAAAATGTCCAATAACCCGGCCAAGGTGCATGTAATCCTGTTCACCCTCGGTTCTTGGCAGCTTAACGAGCCGCGGCAGCACGCGCGGTACTTGAACAATCGCTAAATGTCGCAACGGTTCCCCGGCTTTCGCCATCTGCAATTGAACAATGATGTTGAGCGAACGATTAAGCAGTTGTGGAAAGGGATGCGCGGGGTCAATCGCCAAAGGTGTTAGCACCGGCCTTATTTGCGTCCGATAGAAACTCTCAAGCCATTTCCGGTCAGATGCCGACAGTTCGTCGATTTCCAGAAATCGAATAGCGTTCTCTGCCAGGGCTGGCCGAAGGTCTTCGCGCCAGCAGCGATATTGTTGGTTGACCATTTCGCGCACGCGACGTGTGACGGCACGAAACGCCTCTGTCGCGGTTAATCCATCGACGCTTCGCTCAACTACGTCACTTTCGATCTGCTGTTTTAAACCCGCAACGCGAACTTCAAAGAATTCATCGAGATTCGAGCTGGCGATGCAGAAAAACTTGATGCGTTCCAATAATGGATTCTTTGTATCCAAAGCTTCGTTCAGAACACGTTGATTGAATTCCAGCCAACTCAATTCACGGTTGATGAAATGGGACGGCGCGAACTTTTTTTCTGCGGCTGCTGGCATATAATAGCTCTCGGCGGACTTTATCTATTCATCGGCAAAACGCGAGTTACGATTGGGTTACGACATTTTCGTTAGAGATTACTCTAGGAACTTTCCTTGTGCCGCCTGATTGATCAAGAGGCGGAACGCGATAGGTTAATTAATCTATGGCCAACTATGGAACACTTGACCCGATTGATGAAGAGACCGGAAATGTAAACGTTGTCATCGAAACGCCGAGGGGCTCGCGAAATAAATACAAATTCGATGAAGACAACAAAATTTTCAAATTGAGCAAATCGCTGCCGGCAGGGTCAATGTTTCCATTCGATTTCGGATTTATACCATCAACGCTCGCCCCAGACGGTGATCCTCTCGATATCCTTGTGTTAATGGATGCCCCAGTCTTCGTCGGTTGTCTGCTTGAGGTGCGATTGCTTGGCGTGATCGAAGCTCAGCAGAAACCCAAGGGCGAAAAGTGGCGACGCAACGATCGTGTTATCGGTGTATTTCATAAGGCAGAGAATTTCGATCATTGTAAATCACTGAGAGATCTCAATCCGAACCTGTTAAAGCAGATCGAGCACTTCTTCATCGCCTATCACGTGATTTCGGGAAATATTTTCAAACCCATCAAACGGGGAGGCGTCGCGGCGGTAAGTAAGATTCTGCGCGAGTCGATGCGCCGGTTTGCCGATAAGTGAGGGCTGTCGCCTTTTTCGAAGCGCTCTTCGTTCGTGACCTCGGCTCTTCTGCCCGGTCAAATAGCTGCAATGAGTCATCGACGGTGGATAACATTTTGTGTCGTCGGAGTAGTTCTGATCGCGATCGTCCTGGCAATACGACTAAATAGCGGTGTCGCGAATCCCGTCGCCATAATTCGCGTCGTGGATAGCAACGCAAAGCCAGTCGCCGGTGCTGTCATTCAGGCCGACGGCCTGCGACCTAAAGCGGGACCTTATCACAGTGGTCATTATGGTTGGGGCGGCGAAAAGAATGGGGTCCGTAACGATCCTGTGATCACGGACAAAGACGGTGTCGCGCAGGTGCCCTATCCCAAATATGTCCTCGAACAGATTGAGACCGGTGAAATTAGCTTCTCCGTAGAACACCCAGGCTTTGTTTCGGATCGTCCGTTTCGTGCGGTCGACACCTCACCGCCCACTGGAGCACCCGTCCGAGCATGGCTTGAATATACGTGGGACAAGATTTGCCACAGGACATTGCTCGCAAAAACAGAGCCGGTGATTTTAACAAACGGAGCCATTTTGATCGTATCAACCCGCAGTTCTTCGGAGCAGAGTGGCCCGCTTTTCGCGCAGGTCTCAGGTGTGTATGAAGGGAACACGAATTTTTGGACGCCGACCGAAGACGGTCGATTAATAACGCGACGTCTCGCATCGGGGTCTCAATCGGTTCGAGCCGTGCGATTCGATGCTGATGGTCTGCCGTGGTTCAGCGATATTGTTGATATTAATGCGAAATTGGGCCGAACGAACGAAGTCGTCGCGGAATTGAAACGCGGGTTTGCCTTTCGAGGTGAACTCGACTCAGTTGTTCCGCGGCCCATTAAGAACGGGCGGATCGTGGTGAACGTATCTTCGGACGCTCCTGGGATTCGGTGGCACAGCTGGAGCAGCATTGATGCGGACGGACACTTTGAGTTTCAATCGTTACCCGTTGGAACTTTGGAAGTCACCGCAATTTGCGACGGCTTTGTCAGCGCAAATGGGAAACCGAAGGCAACATTTCATTATCCTCAGACGAACTCGATCGATGCAAAAAACCTTTCAATGGCTATAAAGATGGAACCTACGGCGCGATTGGAAGTGCACGTCACCGACGAGAAAGGCCAGCCGGTCGGAGGAGCCCGCGTTTCAACATGGCCTAATGTCTATTACGTCGGATGGGGATCAACAATTCTGCTGAGTGACTGTTATAATACGGCTGACATCCTCAAAGGCGATCGGTCGAATTCATCGTGGTGGAGGCGTTCAGTTCCCGATTTCGAAGGAACGAGCGACGCCAGTGGTCTTGCGGTTCTGGCAAACCTGCCTTTGATTGTGGATTCGTGTGCGGTGACGCATTCCAACTATGTTCTTGCAGCCGTTGACAACGGAAGTGGTCAAAAACGTCGTCAGGTTGATGTATCTTTGGTTGCCGGACAGACCAACTCAATATCCGTTCAAGTCCATCCTAAGGGCAAAGAGTCGATTCGACACTTCTAGCGCTGCGCTCGACAGGGCCGCATATTGCGTACAGAGTTTATGCAAATGAGCGATTTCATTCCGCCGAATGCACTTGATCGAGCCGTGATGGCGTTGCAAAAAAGCGATTCGGCGACACCTGAATTTTACCGTCAGTTGGCAGACGGAACACTATGGTTCCTCGTTCCCTACCATCCGGAAGTTGAGAACTCCGTGCTCCAACTTAAAAATGGATCGCCGCTTCCATTCGTACGCGTCAAAGACCAGGTGGGACAAGTCGTTCCAATTTTTTCGTCAGAGGAGCGAGTGAACGAAGGCCTTAAAAACGGCAGGGTGGGGCCGAAGACTTTTTCACCAGCATCGATGCCGGCGCGACAGCTTTTGGAAGTGCTTGGGAAGGTGAATATCCACGCGATTGTTAATAAAGGATGTTCGACCGGATCACTCGTGATCCCGCCCGATTTAATGCGTGCTCTCGCTGACGGCACTGCACTTGCACCTCGCGCCATGAGCAGTGGCGAAGCGAAGCAAGTCACGCTTACTATTCTGAATCCGGCTGACTATCCTACGAATCTCGTCCAGCCAGTTTTTGAAGTCATCCGAAAGCATAAAAACTTTCGTGCCGCATGGATATTCGGTCCACCCGCCAGTGCCTCGCCATCCGCTAGGAAAGTTTATTACCTGCTCATATTGATGGACCCGCGTGACTCGATTCTATTTCACGACTTGAATATGGTCGTGCAAGCCGCGCGAAGTGATTCGTTCGATGTTGAAATGAGCCTCGCGGACGAAAAAAATCCGCAATATATCGCAAGCGTTTTTAAACAGGCATCGCCGTTTTATGTCGCGGTAGACTACGTAAAGCCTGCTAATTAGCTGCGTTCAAGACGTCGCAATGTGTTAACGCGCGAGACTGATGAAGTTTTTCAATAGCGTGAGGCCAACATTCTGGCTCTTCTCAGGATGGAATTGCGTCGCGAAAACGTTGTCTTTCCATACTGAAGACGCAAATGTGTCCCCGTAAGTTGTGCGGGTTGCCACGATTGAATCATCGACGGGCTTTGGGAAGAAACTGTGAACGAAGTACACATAGCTTCCGCTTTTAATGCCTTTGTAAAGCGGACAATCTGAACGGCCGACGTCAATTTGATTCCAGCCAATTTGCGGAATTTTCAAGCCTGGCTTTTCGCCAAAACGAACGACTTTGCCTTTGAATAGACTCAGGCCAGCGGCGCAGCTGTTGAATTCCTCGCTTTTTTCGAACAGAGCCTGGTATCCAACGCAAATTCCAAGAAAGGGCCGCCCGCTTTGGATAAAACAACGGACACCTTCAAGCAGGCGTTGCCGATTCAGTGCATTGACGCAATCGTCGAATGCGCCGACTCCCGGTAGAACAACGGCGCGGGCATCCTTGATTTCTTCAGGGGTCGTGACAATGCGAACATTTGCGCCCACCTTCTTTAGCGCTTTTTCAACGCTGCGCAAATTGCCCGATTCATAATTGATCAACGCGATCACAATGTGAGGTTACCATCGCCTTTCTCCCAAACAACTAGAGTTTTTAGAGTGAGGACGTAATTAAGTTAATCCTCCGGCAGTCTGCAGTTCGCGCTCTGTCTTCAGGCGCAGCTGACCGCAGGCAGCATCGATATCGTGACCTTTTTCGCGCCGCAAGGTGGCTGTGACGTTCAGTTTTTCGAGAGCAGCGAGGAATGCTTCCTGAACTTCTTCGCTGGGGCGCTCCCAAGGAAGTCCTTCAACTTTGTTGTAGGGGATGAGATTTACCTTCGCGTTCAGGCGGTGTGCCAATTGAGCGAGAGGTTTTGTTTGATCGAGTCCGTCGTTTACTCCAGCGATCAGAATGTATTCGAACGTGATCATCCGTTCCTTTTTCTGTTGGTAGTAATCGCAGGCGTTGGCGAGTTCGCTGAGAGGATACTTTTTGTTAACAGGCATGATCTTCAAACGAACCTCATCCGTTGCGCCATGCAGAGAAATGGCCAGACGAAATTGAAGCGGTTCATCCGCCAGTTTGCGAATTTGTGGGGCGAGGCCGCTGGTAGAAATCGTAATTTTCCGCGCGCCGATTCCTGCCCCCCACGGTGCATTCAGTATCTTCAATGCTCGCAGGAGGTTGTCGTAATTCGCGAGCGGTTCACCCATCCCCATAACAACAATGTTGTTCACAATGCGTTCCGTCGCTCCCGAAGCATCGCGCTGTTGAGCTTCTGCCGGCTGCACAGAGTGCCATCGTTCGACCGCCAAAATCTGATCAACGATTTCCGCAGGAAGAAGGTTCCGCTTCCAGCCTTCGAGTCCACTCGCGCAGAACCTGCAACCGTAAGCACAACCGACCTGCGTTGAAATGCAGAGCGTATGACGATCACTCGCTTCTCCGTAAAGCGCGGGGTTTGCCGGAATTAGAACGCTTTCGATGAACGAACCATCGCTGAGTTTCCAAAGGAACTTTTGCGTCGTGTCGCGTGAACCTTGCTTGCGGACCAGCTCAAGCATTGTGAGAGAATAGTTCTGCCGCAATTTCTCACGAAGTGACTTTGGCAGGTTGGACATTTCGTCCCAGCTCGTGGCGCGACGCTTATAGAGCCAATCGAGAAGTTGTGTCACCCGATACGTCGGCTCGGCCCAATCTTTAAATTGCGCCTGCAGTTCTTCCAACGTCAGTGATTTGATATCGGTCACAGGAGCAATCTAATGCAATGGCGCTATGGCGAAAGAGATTTAATCGGCTTTAAAAACTAACAATCCGTCACGGGAGATCCCGGACGGATTGTCGTGAACTTAAATGTAACAGGCGTGAATCAGTCTATTTTTTGACGTAATAATTCGTCGCATATTCCTTCACCATGCGATCCGTGGTGAATTGTGGAACCAACGAGACCATCGCGCGACGAATCTTTTTAATCCATTCCCGTGGAATACCGTTGGAATCTCGTTGGAAGAAGGTCGGAATGACCTGTTCTGTGAGGGCTTGATAAAGATTTGCGCTGTCGAGCCGATCCTGTTCTTCAATGGAATCAGGATGTGAATCCGGTCCGATGGCAAAACCATTCGTGCCGTCATATCCCTCGCGCCACCAACCGTCGAGGATACTGAGATTCAAACATCCGTGGCAACCGCACTTCATGCCACTCGTCCCCGACGCTTCAAGCGGTCGGCGTGGGTTGTTCAACCAAACGTCACAACCGCTCACCATTTGGCGGGCGACATGGACATCATAGTTTTCGATGAATACCAGATGTCCTTTGAGCTCTGTGTATTTGCTTAGGTGAATGACGCGTTGAATGAAACGTTTGCCCTCATCGTCACGCGGGTGCGCTTTGCCTGCAAAAATGAACTGGACCGGACGCTGACGATCGCTGACCAGCTTCACGACATTTTCGAATTGTTCAAAAATCAGCGGTGCACGTTTGTAGGTCGCGAACCGGCGGGCAAAACCGATCGTCAATGCATCGCAATTCAACAAAGAATCAAAAACAATGTAATCGCCATGAGTAAGACGTTGTCCCTGGATTAACAGGCGGCGCCGGCAGAATTCAATCAACTCGCGACGCAGTTTGTAGCGTAACGCCCAAATTTCCTCGTCAGTGATAAAGTTCGGATCGGAAAGACGGGACCAGAATTCAATGGAATTAATATTCTTGCTCCAGGTGCTTCCGAGTTTCTGCTGCCAGAATTTGCGGACGGGACCCTTCATCCAGCCTTCAAGATGAATACCATTGGTGATGTGGCCGATAGGGACTTCTTCGAGTTTCTTTCCCGGATATAAGCCGTGCCACATACTGCGGCTGACTTGTCCGTGTAATTCGCTCACACCGTTGGCGGCGCGGGAAGCCTTCAGGGCTAACACAGTCATGCAGAATTGTTCATGCGGGTTTACCTGGCCGAGCGCCATTAACTCGTCGATGTTGAGCTTGAGGCTCTGCTGCATCTTGGTCAGGACATAACCCATGAGGTCGCGATTGAATCGATCGTGACCGGCTTCAACGGGCGTATGCGTCGTGAAGAGGCATTCCTTCTTGGTGATTTCGAACGCTTCGTTGAATGATTTGCCTGCCGCCATTTTTTCACGCAGCAACTCCAGAACGAGGAAGGCCGCGTGGCCTTCGTTCATATGAAAAACCGAAGGAGCAATGTTCAGGGCTCGAAGCAGGCGTACACCGCCGACCCCCAACAAAACTTCCTGCATAATACGCGTCGTGCTGTCGCCGCCATAGACGCGCAAAGTCAGGTCTCGGAAGCGTTGTTCGTTTTCCGGGCGATTCGTATCGAGCAGGAAAACGGGAACGCGACCGACGTTGACGCGCCATGCCTGGAAATACACCTCGTTCATGGCGATTTCTACGACACAGACCAATGGTTCGCCCTTCGCATCGAGAACGGGTTCAACGGGCAGATTCTTCGGATTTAAAAGAGTGTAGTATTCCGTTTGCCAGTTTTCGTGATTGATCGCCTGTTGAAAATAGCCTTCCCGGTAGAAGAGGCTGATGCCGGCAAAACCAATATCGAGATCACTTGCGGATTTAGTATGATCACCGGCGAGGATGCCGAGCCCGCCAGCGGCGATTGGCAAGGTTTCGTGGAAACCAAATTCAGCGGAAAAGTAGGCGACGGGATTTTTCTTCAGGTTCGGAGCGTTCTTTTGTCCCCATGTATTCTTATCATTTATGTACTCATCGAATTCTTTCAAAACATCGCGAACTCGACTGGCAAAATCACGGTCCTGGAGCCGCACTCCCAGTTCGTAATCAGACACTTCATGAAGAACCGCGACGGCATTGTGGTAGAGATTTTGCCAGCCGCGGGGAGAAAGATCCTGAAAAATTTCCTGGGCACCCTGGTTCCATGTCCACCAGAGATTACGGGCGACGCGGTTCAATCCCGCGGTCAAATTGGTCACTTCACCCGACGAGAGAGGAGCATTACTCATAGGTTCAAATCTGCACGAAAGCCATTCACGGGCAATCGGGGCAAACGCTAGTTTCCCCTAAGTTTTGCCGCAAATAGAAATTTGGGAAATTTTGTTTACAGGAAAGCCGCACTTCCTTGCCCGATAAGGATCTTCGTTACGTCCACCGCTGCCCAGAGTTGCGCAAACCGGTCGGCCCTGTTTATGCTTGGCCTACGTCTTAAGTGCCCGTTCCGAAACAAACTCCATCAGGTCGTGCAACGCGTTTGTCTGCGTTTCACGTAATTGCGTTTTTTGTCTTAAGCGGCGTTTTGACCGCTTCGGTTCAAGCTGCAGGCGCCAATGACACGACGGGCGACCGCAAAACTCCGACAGCGGTTTTTGACTGTAACGCCGGACCATGGGGAGATCTCGAATATGTGCGTATTACCCTTGAGCCACCGGATCATTATGCTTTAGACAGCCTCTCCTATGTTAAGAGCACGCGTTGGTTTTTTAAACGGTACAACCGCGAACAATTAACACACTATTTCGAGTCGCTTTTGACCGCTGCTGAACAGGATGAAATTCTGCACAAGTCCATGTGGCAGGTTTCGGCGGAGGGAATTTGGATCCAGCCGCGAGAATCTTTCGTGATTAAGCTTGATGAGAAGGTTAGGACGCAACTGTATCAAGTCTTGGCATCGTGGCCAGAAAATGGACTCCACCAGACACCATTTATCTTTCGCCGTGAAACGCTTGACGAACGATTCAGTCATCCAGGGATTTCGGACAAAACCGTTCGTCTGGTAAAGTCCATGATCTATCCAAAGGGGACCTTGCTTGCTTTTTCCGACTTACCGGCCGTCGTTTCGCAGATTAAAGACTCCCAGGAGAAGATTCGACTGCTAAAAGTCCTCTCACGCAAATCTACTTTGATGTTGCGTTTAAAAGTGACCCCGCAAACGGATATATCGCGGCTGGTTGAGTACTGGGGCTCCGGAGGACGAGCGAAAGATTTGCGTCCACTTCTCGAGTCCCTGGCTCGCGTTGACGGCGGATTTGAAAC
>CBHWET010000160.1:0-10064 GCA_966112985.1 uncultured bacterium
CCACCGGCCACGTACTGCTGCTGTGCTTCGGGCAGCCACGCTTGAATCTGCTGAATTCGTTTGGAATCGACGGGATGGTCGCTGAGCAGGCTGGGAACTTTCGAACCCCCGCGTTGCTGATTATAGGCGGAGAAGCGTTGCCAGAAATTAATTGCCTCACGGGGTTCATAACCAGCGCGAGCCATATAAATGAGGCCAATATGATCCGCCTCTGATTCCTGATTGCGGCTGTGCGGCAGTTCGTATCCGAGCTGTCCGCCCAAACCATAGGCAAGCGACACGACCGATTGGGTAATAGGCTTGGCAGTCTGTGTAACGGCACCGAGAACCTGTCCTCCAACCTGCATCAATTCAGACCGCGCCATGCGCTCAGCTCCATGGCGCGAGACCGCGTGCGCAATTTCATGCGCGACAACAGTCGCGAGACCCGCATCGTCTTTTGTTATCGGCAAAATTCCTTTGTAGATGCCCACCTTGCCACCCGGCAGGCAGAACGCGTTCGCTTCATTGCTATCAAATACGACAAACTCCCATTGAGCGGATGGCATGTCTTTGCTGGCAACTTGAGCGAGGCGTTTGCCAACACGTTGGAGCGTCGCATTCGCCGCAGGATCATTACTGATCGGCACTTCCTGTTTCATTTTTTCGAAACTTGTAATTCCCAGTTGCAGTTCCTGTTGCGGCGAAACGCCCGCGGTAAATTCTTTTCGGCCAGTTACCGGGTTTGTGGTACAGGCCGTTACAAGAACCATGGCGACCAATGCAGACAAGAACGTGCGAGCTAAAGACATCTTCATAAGCGGACCTCCGTTTTTAAAAACGTAAAAGTAAACGCGTTTTATTCAATGGGAGGATGAGCGACTTTGTTCGTCGGCTTTTTCCCTGAGGGCAGTTGCTAAAATGAATTTACGGAAATTATTTTTAGCAATCGGTCCAGGCGCAACAATTTGGATTTTGTCGGGATTGGATTTCTGATACGAAAATCGGCACCGAATGAAAGTTAATCTCGCTTACGGACATGGACATTTGACGATTGAGTTGCCAGATGATCGTACGACGGTCATTGAGCCGTCGCACAATCCAGGACTGCCGAATGAAAAGGAAGCGGTTCTGAAAGCGCTCACCAGTCCGATCGGAGCGAGACCGTTGCGCGAGACAATTAGGCCTACGGACAAAGTTTGCATTGCGTTTACGGACATCACCCGCGCCACGCCGAACGACCGGCTCATCCCTTGGTTGCTCGAGTATCTGTCCTTCGTTCCCCGCGAGAACATCACGCTGCTGAATCAGCTGGGGACACATCGTCCGAACACACAGGCTGAATTGGAAAAGATGCTAACAGCGGACGTCGTGAAGAACTACCGGGTCATTAACCATGAGCCTGAGAACCATGTGGAACTCGTTCAGTTTGGAACGACACATGACGGAACGCCGGCGCTGATCAATCGGCATCTCGCAGGCGCGGACGTTCGAATCATAACGGGATTTATTGAACCCCACTTTTTTGCCGGTTTCAGCGGGGGCATCAAAGGAATTATGCCGGGTTGCGCAGGCCTCGAAACGGTGATGAGCAATCATGGCTATAAAAACATCGGCAGCCCAAAAGCCACGTTCGGAATTACCGAAGGCAATCCGCTATGGGAAGAACTGCGAGACATCGCACTGCGGGTCGGCAAGAGTTTTGTCCTGAACGTGACGTTAAACGAAACGCGGCAAATCACGGGAGTATTCGCGGGGGACATTATTCAGGCACACAAAACTGGTTACGAATTTGTGCGGAAGTCGGCCATGCAGAAAGTGAAAGCTCCGTTCGATATTGTCGTGACCACCAACAGCGGCTACCCGCTTGATTTGAATCTTTACCAGGGCGTCAAGGGAATGAGTGCCGGCGCGCGGATTTTGGAAGAGAAGGGACTGATGATTCTCGCTTGCGAATGCAGAGAAGGCGTTCCCGCGAACAGTCCACTCGATAAACTTCTGCAAAGCGCCAAAAGCCCCGAAGAAATCTTGACCATGCTTTCAACGCCGGGATTTGTGCGGCCCGAACAATGGCAGGCGCAGATTCAGGCTATTATTCAGCGGCGTGCAACCGTTCTGCTCTACAGTTCATTGCCTGAAACGATCGTGAAACAATGTTTCCTCACGCCGTGCAAAGATATTTCGGCAGCAGTGAAGGCTGAGTTGGCCAAGCGCGGTCCAAACGCGCGCGTTGCGGTATTGCCTCAGGGGCCGCTCACAATTCCGTATCTCGGCTAGGCGATAACGTTGATGCCGCCAGCCACAACATCAGGACACCGCGAGCTTTGCTTTTTGCTCATCGGAAATCGCCCCCGCTGCCGATTTCTTCGGCGGGTCACGGAAAAAGATGAGGAAGATGACTAGCACAGCCACCGCGCCCCAAGCGGGATAGGTCCAGATACCTTTCCAATCGTGAGCGATGTTGCCGATAGGTTCCTTCAACGTGTGAAGGCCTTGCGACTTGCCGGCCAGTGTGCTTCCGACAAACGCTCCGACACCCCAAAGAATAAAGGCAATGAATCCCTGACACGCGCCGCGAATGCGTTCGTTCGCTTCATCATCCACATAAAGCTGTCCGGCGATGAACAAGAAGTCGTAGCAAACACCATGCAAAAGGATGGCGCCGAATACCATTACCGTCTGGATGGAGGCAGCGTTAACACTTCCCGCGAGCAGAAAATAACGGGCTGCCCACGCGAGGATGCCGACGAAAATCGTCTTCTTGTAGCCAAGATTCTTCAGCATCAACGGAAGCAAAACCAGGAACACGACATCTGAAACCTGGGCCAGCGACATTTTGGCTGCGGAGTATGTCCAGCCGAGTTCGGTGACATAGAGATTCATGTTCACGAAATAGAAATAAAGCGGCACGCAAATGAGGAACATGCAGACGATGAAGATTGCGAACGATGGCTTTTTCAATAAAGCCAATGCATCGAGACCAATGATTTCGCCGAAGCTGACGTTGCTTCCGGTTTTTTTCGGAGGTGTGTGCGGCAACGTTAAGGAGAATAAGCCGAGAACGATTGAAATCACACCCGCGAGATAAAATTGGACCGCCGATTGTTCGCCCTTCAACAATACGCTCAGCGTGACACCGCCCGCGATCCATCCCACCGCCGATAACGTTTTAACGAGCGGAAAATCCTTCTTTGGATCGGCGAGATGATGGAGCGAGAGAGAATTACCAAGTGCCAAGGTCGGCGCAAACGTCGCGCAGTAAATGATGAGCAGGGGGTAGAACGTTGAAAAACTCGTCACTTTGGGAATCGCAAACATTAACAGTCCGCCGACAATTCCAAGTATCCCCAGCAGTTTTTCGGAAGCAAAATAACGGTCAGCGATGAGCCCGACGAAAAACGGGGCAATCATGGAGCCGATAGCAAATGCGCCATACGCCAGGCCAATTTGACTGCCTTCAAAGTGTAACGTCTTTCCGAGGTAAGTGCCCATGCTGACATACCAGGATCCCCAGATGAAGTATTGGAGGAACATGAAAAAAGAGAGCTTCGCTTTGAGTGCGTTTTGCATAACAGGTGGATTGATTCCGTTGACGCTACGGAACTTTCGTCACAGCGAGAAGCAGAAAATCGCCGGGTATGCTAAATGGCGCTCAGGGTTCCAAATAGCCCATTCCGCCAAGCGAATAAGTATAGATGACTCCCCCAATTACCGTCGCATCGAGTGCAACAGTGATCGGGGTCAGAAGAATTTTTTTCACCTTTCCTGAAGAGGACGGATATGTCGGAAGATCGAAAATGCCAAGAGACTGACCATCACGAAATAGTTCAAACTGATCTTCTTTCGCAGTACGTCGGGCAATGAGGCCTGACATCGGAACAAAATTCGTTGGCGAGGAAAGAAGAGGGATTGAGGCCAAACGATTGGTTGAAGACAAATCGACGAAATGGGGTTTGTGACTGTCCAGAATTCGTTTTTGGTTTTGAAGAGCGAAATACGCGCGCGGTTTCGACGAATCGGAAGAGCTCAATGATTCGTGATATTCGACGAGTACATCTTTCCGAGCCGCGGCATCATACAGCCTCATTTCGTTGGGAACTGAAGGCTCGCGAAACTCGTCGAGCGGGCTCTCACTCCAAATGTAATGCGTTGCGCAACCGGAGAATGCCAGGGGTAGAACACATACCAACCATTTCAGAACCCTAAACATGGATTTTTGTTACGTTATGTCAGCAATTTTTCGACGACGTTCCCATGCACGTCGGTCAGGCGAAAATCACGGCCCTGGAAACGATATGTCAGTTTGGTGTGATCAAATCCGAGCAATTGCAAAAGCGTTGCGTGCAAGTCGTGGACATGCACTTTGTCGGTCACTGCGTTGAATCCAAACTCATCGCTTTCGCCAAGAGTAATCCCTGGTTTAATCCCGCCACCCGCCATCCACATTGTGAATGCATTCGGGTGATGATCACGACCGTCGTTTCCGCCCTGCACCATTGGCGTGCGTCCAAATTCGCCGCCCCAGATAACCAGCGTATCGTCCAGCATCCCGCGCTGCTTTAAATCTTTGATAAGGGCCGCACATGGCTGATCGGTAGCTGCGCAATTCTTTTTCAAATCGGCCACGAGGTTGCCGTGCTGATCCCACGCTTCATGGAACAATTGCACAAACCGAACACCGCGTTCGACGAGGCGGCGCGCGAGAAGACAATTGTTCGCAAAGGAGGATTTGCCCGGTTCAGCTCCGTACATCTCGAGTGTCTGCTTCGATTCCTTAGAAAGGTCCATTAATTCCGGCGCGCTCGTTTGCATCCGATACGCCATTTCATATGAATTGATGCGGGTCGCGATTTCAGGGTCACCGATGACGTCGAGATGTTTTTCGTTCAGCTTGCGAATGCTATCGAGAGACTCGCGCTGCATTTGGGCATCAACGCCTTTCGGATTCGATAGATAGAGAATCGGCTCGCCCTGGTTTCGGAAAAGTACGCCCTGGTAGAGCGAGGGAAGGAAACCGCAACCCCAATTCGATGCGCCGCCGCTCGTGCCTTTCGTCCCGGAACTAAAAACAACATAGGCCGGCAGATTGTCGGTCTCACAACCCAAACCGTAAGTCGTCCACGCACCAAAGCTCGGTCGGCCGAATTGTTGCGAACCGGTGTTCATGAAAATCTGTGCGGGTGCATGATTGAACGCATCCGTACTCATCGACTTTACGATCGCGATGTCGTCGACGACTGTGGCGAGGTGTGGCAGCAATTCCGATAGCTCCGCGCCTGATTTGCCGTATTTGGCAAATTTGAATTTCGGTCCCAGCAGCGTAGATGACGGATTAATAAAAGCCGCACGATAGCCTTTCAACAAGTCCGCCGGCGGCAGCGTACCGCTAAACTTTTCCAGCTGTGGTTTGTAATCAAAAAGATCGAGATGACTCGGCGCTCCGGCCATGAACAGGTAAATGACGCGTTTGGCTTTCGGAGCAAAATGAGCGACGCGAGGAGCGAGTGGGTTGGCAACTGTCGGTTTCGAAGACTTGCCGAACACGCTTTGGGCCAAAAGGGAGTTGAGGGCAATGGCGCCAAGGCCAACGCCACATTCCTTGAAAAACCAACGGCGGGTAATCTCAGTCCGCCGTTCATTAAGAAAATGTTGAAGCTTCGTCATGGCTTATTCCTTCGTGATCGTTTCATCTAGGTTCAGCAAAACGCGAGACACCACCGTGTAAGCGGCAAGTTGTGTCGGAGTCGTACCTTCAGGCAGTGGCGGACGTTCGTTCTTTCCAGTGGCGAGTTCCAGTGGATTGATCCATCCATCGGCGATTCGCGCTTTTTGTTTATCTAAAAGAGATTTAATTTCGTCGATCTCATCTTTTGTTGGTTTTCTGCACACAGTGCGGCGAAATGCGTAAGCAATCCGTTCGTCATCCGTTTTGCCTCCTTCGGCGAGGATTTTTGCAGCGAGCGCTTGTGCGCACTCCATTGAAACCGTTTCATTCAGGGTCGTGAGCGCTTGCAAAGGTGTGTTTGAGCGCATTCTCCGGACACAGGAGAAGTCCCCGTTTGGCGTATCGAACGTCTGCAACATCGGATATGGAACGGAGCGGTATCGGAAAGTGTAAAGCGCGCGACGATAACGCTCCGGCCCCGTTGCTTCGATCCAAGTTTTTGGACCGTAACTTGTGGGTGGTTTAAACAGGAACTCGGGGGCAGGGGCGAACACGCTCGGTCCACCAACTTTTTCGTTCAGAAGACCGCTGCTCGCCAGTGCGATATCACGGACTATCTCGCCTTCCACACGAAACCGAGGTCCCCGCGCCAACAAGCGGTTGTATTGATCTTTTTCGTAGATCTGTGGAGTCACCTTCGATGATTGCTGATATGTGGAAGAATTCACAATCAATCGGTGAATGTGTTTGAGGCTCCAGCCGTGATCCATGAATTCACACGCGAGCCAGTCGAGCAGCTCGGGATGCGACGGCTCTTCGGCTCGTGTGCCGAAATCTTCCGCAGTGCTGACCAACCCGATGCCGAAATAACTTTGCCAGATTCGATTTACAAAGACCCGTGCGGTGGTTGGTGACTTTTTATCGACCAGCCATTGAGCGAATGTCAGGCGTGTTGCTGGAGCGTTTGTGGGCAATTGATGCAGGAATGCGGGAACGCCGGCGGTAACTTCCTTAGTCGGTTTCAACCAGTCCCCGCGTTTTAACATGTGCGTTTCCCGTTTCTCTTCACCGGCGCCGACGTTCTTTCGTGCAGCAAAGACAAGTGTGGGGGTTCCCTCGGGCCACTGTTGCCACAGTTTTTCGATCTCCTCGTTTGTCTTCTTCCAGTCTGCGACAGTGGTTCGCCAATAACTGAACAATGTTGCGATCTGTGCGGGTGATCGTTGTTGCCGTGGCACGTTCAGGATTTCCCGAACGTTGAAAGGCACGGGATCGGCAACCACATTGGTTGCTGACGTAACACTCAGTCGAAAACGTCCGAGGTTATGATTTTGATTGTCGTCGGAATTCCATCCTCCGTGTGCCTGTTTCAGTTTGAAATTTAAAATCACACCATTCGTAAACACCAAAGGTTTCTCCGGGACGAAAACGGCTTTGCGCGGTTGATTTCTTCTGCCTGGGCCAGCGTCAATGCCCCACGCAGTCTCATCTTTGTCGTCGATCGCGAAACTTACAGGGCCATAAACTCGCTTCCTTCCCGATTTATCATCAAACTCCGACTCCAAATCCTTTTCGGGATTGGAATAGTCCGCCGTTGCTTTGACGAATTTTACCTTCTGCTTGTGTTCAGGATTTTTGGCGTCAACGGCATCAACGTCGAATTCGGTCAATGCCGCCATTCCTTTGATAGAACGGCCTGGTCCATTGCACGGCAAATTCGGATCTGTCAAAAGTTCGAGACGAAATGCGCCGATACTCGGAAGATTGTTTGTACCGCGGAAATGAGCCGTCCATTTTGTCGGCGCATAGCTCGCCGCGCGAATTGAACCATCGGCGTAATTATAAAACCGCTCGCCGTTGTCACCAGTATTCGTACAGATGACTGTTTGCCAATCTGGCTGATTTGTTTTAATCGCATCTTCCCACTTGCCCATCCGCTCCAACCAGTAAGGATTGCTTTCCTTTAGTTGTTCCTCTTTTTCCGAAATGCTCCGTCGAATCTCGTCGATCTTCATCAACTGATCGGGTGCATAAGCCACCGTCGATGATTCGTGATCGTTGTTCAGGAAGGCGAACAGCTTGTAATATTCTTCCTGTGTCAGGGGATCGAACTTATGCGTATGGCATTGCGCACATTGAATCGTCAGTCCAAGGACGCTTTTACCAATGCAATCCATGCGGTCGAACATTGCATCCATACGAAATTGTTCCGGGTCGACGCCACCTTCTTCATTGAGCATCGAGTTGCGAAGGAATCCTGTTGCGACCACCTGATCTTGTGTGCTGTCCGGTAATAAGTCGCCGGCAATCTGTTCCACTACAAACCGGTCGTACGGAAGATCTTTATTGAAAGCGTTGATAACATAATCGCGGTACGCCCAAACGAAGCGCGCTTTGTCCTTCTCAAAACCATCCGAATCCGCATAGCGCGCCGCATCGAGCCACTGACGTCCCCATCGTTCTCCATAATGCGGCGACGCGAGAAGCCGTTCGACCTGCTTTTGATACGCATCAGGAGATTTGTCCGCCACGAACGCATCAACTTCAGCGATCGTTGGTGGTAATCCAATGAGGTCAAGGGATAAGCGGCGAAGAAGTGTGACTCTGTCTGCCGGCGATGAAGGCTGCAGCTTCTCTTTTTCCAGCCGCGCTAAAATAAAACTGTCGATCGGATTCTGTGTCCAGGTCTTGTTTCTTACTTGAGGAACATTGGGCCGAACCGGCCCTTTAAATCCCCAATGCTCCTTTGGATCGTTTTTGCCCGACTCAACAACTTCGCCATCAGGCCAGTTTGCGCCTTGATCGATCCAGGCGCGTAAAAGGGCGATTTGAGGGGCCGACAAAGGTTCGCCCTTTTTGGGCATCTTCAAATCTTCCAATTGTCGTGAGACGGCCCGAATCATCAAGCTATCGGAGCTTTTCCCTGCAATGAGTGCCGGTCCGGTTTCCCCACCTTTCATGACGGCGCTTTTTTGATCAAAGCGCAATGAAGCTTCCTGTTTCTTTGGGCCGTGACACTCATAGCAACGGCTCTCAAAAATCGGCTGAATATCTGTTTTGAAGTCGATAGTTTTTTCTGCCGGTGCCGGCAGCCTGGAGGGATCGAAGGCCGCTGATAGAATGCTTGCGGCGGTCGCAAAAATCAAAGCGATGCATCGCGTACGACGACCTGGACAATTCATGGGCAACTTCGACGAGAATATCCGATGAAGGATTCATCGTCATGCAGATTTTATTATCGAAGCGCTCAGGCTCTTCTATGTTTCTAGTCCGAATTTTTGATCTCGCGGGCAGAGGAGCGTATTTCTGGCCTCTGGCAGAATTCCAGCCAGAATTTGTGTAGCAGCGTACTGAGAGCGAGCAGTTCGTCGAAGTTCAACGGTTTAACCAAATACGAATTAGCACCGAGGTCGTAAGCTTTGTTTACATCAAAGCTTTGCTTTGACGAGGTAAGAACGATTACCACTAATCTTTTAAATTCTTCATGTTCCCGAATCCACTTGAGGACCTCAAAGCCACTTTTGCGCGGCATTTTCAAATCAAGAAGAACCATATCCGGAAATGGATAGAGGTCCCGGTTTTTATAAACGTGCTCGCCCCTCAAATACGCTAAAGCATCTTCTCCGTCTTTGACCCGCGCGATCGAAGCGTTGATGCCGGCCTTTTTGAAGGCACGTTTAAAGAGGAGTGCGTCGTTGTCTTCATCGTCGGCGAGTAAGATGGTTTTTCCCTTCCAATTCTCCGTCATATGTCCCTTTGAGTTTTCATAAACTACAACACAAAGGAGCAGGGGAAGACCAAGTCCATAAACTACGTAAGGTTTTCCAGCAACGCGCGTAACTGCGTGTTTGCAGTTCAGCGTTCTCTGGCCGCGGCTAACAAAAAATCAAGGATTCGTCGCCAGCTGCTACAAGCGATGGAGATTGTTTTCGATGGCGTACTTAGTGAGTTCCGCGGCGTTGCGGGCTTTGATTTTTCGACGAAGGCGACCACGATAGGTTTCGACTGTCCGTTCGCTGATGCTGAGCTGGAGTGCGATTTCCTTGGTTGTTTTGCCTCGCGAAATGCAGCTTAAAATTTCCTTTTCCCGTTCGCTTAATGCGACTTGAGGCTGCGGCTGTTCGTTGGACTGAATATATTCCTGGAGAACCCGGGAGACCGATGGACTGAAAAAAGCCTGGCCCTGGTGCACGCTCCGAATAGCGCGGGCCAATTGATCCGCAGACGTATCCTTCAGCACATAACCTTTCCCGCCCGCGCGAACCATCAAGAGCACGTAATCCTTATTCTCGTGCATAGTCAGCGTGATCACCTTCGTCTCCGGAAATTTCTTACTAATAACACTCGTTGCACGCAGCCCATCCATGACCGGCATGTCAATGTCCATCAATGCAATATGCGGTGAAAGGCTTTCAACTTT
>CBHWET010000161.1:0-10047 GCA_966112985.1 uncultured bacterium
CTTGCCACTCCAAAATCTGCTTGTCTGCGAGGAGACGCGCGCGAAGTTTTCCGTAATCGACATGTTGCACCGCTACGTTTTCGTCGATCGCATGGACGGCGGCTGTTGCGGACGATTGAGCAAGCAACATGAACACTGGTTCCATTCGAATCGAACCATACGCGATGTGGCTTGAGGAAAGACAAACCGGGACGAACAAGTTCTTGCACTGTGATTCCTTTGGAACCAGCGCACGGTAGGAAATCGGGTACGGTTTGCTCGGCGCGACCTGGACATCGCCTTCATTTTCTACAACGCCGTCACGAACGATGCGGCGGCAATTGTGTGAGTCCATGTTGTAGGCGGCGAGACCAATCGAGTCATTCGCGACGGCTTGGCCGCGACAATTATTTTCGGTCATTACGTAGTCCGAAATCATGCGGCGTGCTTCACGAACGTACAATTGATGCGGCCAGCCGCCGGTGTCCTGGAATTCGTTTTTGCACAAGCCCCAGGATTGCATCTCCTCGCGAACACTTTCGGGCACACGCTGGCTGGTGGCCAGAAAATGAAAGAAGCCGCGCATATAATCTTCGTGCGCTTTCCAGATCTTCGCGCGTTTTTTGTGATTGGCATCCGGATATTCGTAATTGCCTCCAATGAAGTCCGTGGAGAACGCCCCATTATTGTTAATATCCGTCTTTCCATTTGGCATCGGCTGAATGTGCATGAGGTTCTCGAGCACGGTCGGCATCCCGGCAGCTTTTCGTGCCTCGAGGTAACGGGCTAGTAATTCGTAATTCTCTTCTTTGTAATTCGCGGGCGGGGCAATCGGCAGTTGGTTGGTTTTCACCTGCGTGATGCACATGCGGAAATTATAAGCCTGAACGGTGGAATCCCCCCCACCGGGGGTGCCGAGCGGCTCTTTCTGGACGAAAGGAAGCAGGCCGCTTTTAGGATCGCCAGGTTTTTTGTAGGGGTCAACCGCGACGGGGAATTGGTGTTTCGGCGTTTTCTCACGAATGCCGTTAAGGGTTTCGTTGTAAACGGAATTCGCTTCGCGCCCCACGTGGTAGGAAACTTTGGCCTTCGCCATCAGGTCGCCTTCGTAAGTGGTATCAATGAACATCTTCGCGCGGATGACATTGCCGTTTTCCATTTTAATTTCAGTGATGCGTCCGTCTTTCTTTTTAACGGAGTCAAGTCGTTGCTCGAAATAGACCGGGATTTTTTCTTCACGGACAAAATCGTTAAAGATGCTCTCGGCAACGCTCGGCTCCAGTTTCCAGACTTCATTCGTCCCGTAATGTTTGCCCATACGTTGATAAAATTCGCGGGAGACTCCACCGATGGCCGCTTTATTGCCGATATCTGTCTGGCTTAACCCGCCAGAACTCATGCCACCGAGATGTTTGCCAAATTCGAGCAAAACAACTTTCTTCCCCATACGCGAAGCCTGCACTGCCGACGCAACTCCAGCCGCCGTGCCACCGTAAACACAAATGTCTGTTTCAATCACTTTGCCTGCGAAAGCGGCGATAGAAGCCGACAGCACAACGAACGTTGCCAGAAGCAGTTTTTTCATGCGGACGAGACGTTTCACTAAAGACATAGATAAAAACAAGCGTGAAATCATGGACGGAACCCGTTAGCTTTTTCTTCAATGTCCACCAACGCGCAATCGCGTAATACGCCACCGGGTGATTCTAAAAAGGCAACAACCCAGCGTGGCCAAAAATCACAGTTGAGCGCGGCTGATTTTACTCCATCCCTTTTTTCCGGATTAATGGTGTTGCTGGTCGTTGCATTCGCCGCGTATTCACCGGTCTTCAGTGCGGGATTTATTTGGGACGACGATGCCATGGTCTGGAACAATGCCTTGATAAGGGCAAAGAACGGCCTGTTACAGATTTGGTTCAGTACGAATCAATCGGACTATTTTCCGATGACGTACACGTCCCTTTGGTTCGATTGGCACTTTTTCGCGGGCAGCGCCAAAGCTTTTCATATCATCAATGTTCTTTTTCATGGCTTGAGCAGCTTTTTCCTCTGGCGCGCGTTGAGGTATCTGAAAATTCCCGGCGCATTTTGGGCGGCTCTGCTGTTTGTCGTCCATCCTGTGAACGTTGAATCGGTGGCGTGGATTGCCGAACGCAAGAATACGCTATCAATGTTTTTCTTCTCCATCGCGTTACTCTACTTCGCGCGATTCGAAGCGGGGAAACTGCGCGCTGGCGACACCAACGGATGGAGAGACTATCGGCTGGCGTTGATTGCATTTCAGCTCGCTTTGCTCGCGAAGACGGCTGTGGTGGTTTTTCCCTTCATCGCGCTCGGCTGCATCTGGTGGTTGCACGGGAAGATCAGCCGTAAAGATTTACTGCGACTCTCTCCATTTTTCGGCTTTTCGCTTGTTCTCGGTCTGGTGACGATTTGGTTCCAATACAATCGGGCTATTGATACGGAGATCGTCAATGAGGCCGATCCTCTCGCGCGACTGGCCATTGCCGGCTGGAATATCTGGTTTTACCTCGGTAAAACATTATTGCCGCTGAAGCTGACCTTCGTTTATCCCCGCTGGCAAATTGATTCGCACCAATGGCTGCATTATTTGCCGACGATTGCAGTGGTTGCCGTGGCCGGCGTTTTGTGGGCAATCCGTTCGCGAATTGGACGAGGGCCGTTTTTCGCTTTCAGCTATTTCATCATCGGCCTGCTGCCCGTGCTCGGCTTTCTCAATATTTATTTTTTCCGTTATTCTTATGTTGCTGATCACTACCAATATTTTGCCCTGATCGGAATTGTGGCTCTGGTTGCGGGCGCTGCTACGCATTATCTCGGGAATCGAACGATGATCCTGATCGTGCCGGTTGCAGCCATGCTTTTGGTGCTTACGTGGCGGCAGAGTCACATCTACCAGAACTTCGAGACGCTCTGGCGCGATACCCTGAAAAAAAATCCAACATGCGCCATGGCCGAAAGCAATTGGGGCTATCAATTGGCGGAGAACGGACGCGCTAACGAAGCATTAGAACACTATCAGGCTGCTTTGACTCTGAACCCGAAGGATTCCTGGTCCTTTTATAATTATGGTGTCGCGCTGATCACGCTCGGCCGCGTAGGAGAAGGAGTCGAAGAGTTTCGCAAGGCGTTAAACGTAAATCCTAAAAACCCGGCTGCACTACAGAACCTGGCGTGGATTGAGGCGACGAGTAAAAACCCGCAACTGCGGAATCCCGAGCATGCGCTTGAGATCGCGAAGCAAGCGGTCGATATCACGAAAGGTCGGGACGAATGGAAACTGGATACCTATGCGGCTGCTTTGGCGGGACTCGGCAGGTTTGAGGAGGCGGTAACATTTCAAAAACAAGCCATTGGAATCGTCCGCGAGAAAGGAGATGGCAACGCAGTTGCTGATATGGAGCGCCGGTTGGCTTTATACGAAATGAGACGACCGTTTATAGAAGGCGATTAATGAAAAGATTGATTGTTTTGTTAGGTTTGGCCATTTCCTTCAACGTTACCGCTTCCGAATGGCTTACGGATCTCCCTGCTGCCGTCAAAAAGGCTCGAGAAGAAAACAAGGCGTTGTTGCTCGACTTTACAGGTTCTGACTGGTGCGGCTGGTGTAAAAAACTCAAATCTGAAGTTTTCGATACCCCTGAATTTCAGAGTTTTGCGGATGCAAACCTTATCCTGGTAGAAGTGGATTTTCCACGGGGTAAAAAGCTGGCTGCGGCGCAGGTTGAAGCCAACCAGAAGCTTGCCGATCGTTTTAATGTCGACGGCTTTCCGACGATCATCCTTCTTGACGCAGATGAGAAATATCTCGGCCAGACCGGCTACCTTGCAGGCGGACCAAAGGTGTTTATTTCTCAGCTCGAGAAAATGCCAAACGTAAAACGCAACGAAAGTGCCGCTCCGGTCGCCAAAGCAAAGGATCCGTTCTCACCTCCGCAAGCCGCCGCTTATCAGCCGCCACCGCCACCGGCAAAGATCGAATACGGCGAACTGGCTTTAAAAGCAATCATGGGTGGCAAGACCAAACGCGCTTTGCTGAACAATGAAGCGTTGCGCGAGGGAGAATCGGGCGTCGTGAAAGTCGGCGACTCAAAGGTCAAAGTTTTGTGCAAAGAGATTCGGGAAAGCTCAGTAATCGTTGAAGTTGAAGGCAAACCTGAGCCCGTCGAGCTGCAGCTCGGCAAACCGAAAGAAGCTGCGGCAGCAGCTCCTGCGAAATAATATTACGACTTAGCCTTCGGAATTTTCCGGAGGCAAGTCGGGCGGGAGAATACCCTTTTTCCGGAGCATCGCTTCCATCGCTTTGTCCATTGCAAAGTCGGCAAGCGGCTTGGTCACCTCGTCGAGCTTTGCGTTCGCCGTTTTAAGTTGGCGCGGATCACCGGTCTTCGTCCGTGGATCTTCTGTTTCCAGAGCTCGTTCGATTTCGTGAAGGGCGTCTTCGATCTGTTTTTTGTAATCAGGATCCAGTTCCGCCGCAAATTTCGCCATTGTCTTGCGTGTGGCGGTCATGTTTGTTCCGGCTTTAATCTTCTCTTCGATCCATTGCCGGGCTTTTAGGTCGTCGAAAGCGTGCTCAACCGATTCTTCAACCATTTTTTGAACATCAGCATCGTCAACGTCGACGGCGGATTTCATTTGGACGATGGTTTGTTTGCCCGTCTTAATATCACGCGCGAGAACGTGCAAAATGCCGTTGGCGTCAATTTCGAATTGCACTCCAACCCGCGGCACACCTTTAGGCGCGGGTTCGAAGGCGAGTTCGAATTTTCCTAAACTCCAATTGTCTTTCGCCCGCTCCCGTTCGCCCTGCAGGACGTGAATGAGCATGCTGCGTTGATTATCAACAGCGGTGGTAAACATCTCCCCAGCTTTGACGGGAATAGTTGAGTTGCGAGGAATAATGACATTCATCAACCCGCCAAACGTTTCAATTCCGAGCGAGAGCGGTGTGACGTCAAGAAGCAGGACGTTTTTGAATCCACCGGAAAGGATTTCGGCCTGAATGGCCGCCCCGAGCGCAACGGCTTCATCCGGATTTTGCGAAGTGTTTAACTGCGGACCTTTTCCTTTATGATAATCCACACCCAGGCGAAGATCACCGCGCGTTTCCTCAAATTCGGCACAGCTGAACCATTCGGACACAAGTTGGCGAACGAGCGGCATGCGCGTTTGGCCGCCGACAAGAATGATTTGGTCAAGATCCTTCGCCTCAAGTTTCGCATCCGCCAGCGAACGCAAACAGTGCGGGCGCGTCCGCATAACAATGTCGCGCGTAAGATTCTCGAGCTCAGCGCGCGTCAGTTTGTAGCTATACGAAAAAGTCGGCGTGAGAAAGGGCAGAGCGATCTCAACTTCGAGTTCTGAGGACAAACGAATCTTGGTTTGTTCAGCTACTTCCCGAATCCGGGACAACATCGGCAGGTCTTCGCTCGCATTGGGCCCACCCGCAGCCGCGATGTTTTTCACGATGAATTCGACAAGACGACTATCGAGATCATCGCCACCGAGACGGGTATTACCGTTAGTTGAAAGAACCTGAAAGACGCCGCTATTCAACTCAAGGATCGACAAGTCAAAAGTACCCCCGCCCAAATCGTAAACGGCAATTTTTGAATGTTCTTTTAATTTATCCAGACCGTAGGCAAGTGCAGCGGCCGTCGGTTCGTTGACAATTCGTTCGACCTTAAATCCAGCAAGTTCGCCGGCTTTGATGGTGGCGTTTCGCTGCGCATCATTGAAATAAGCCGGCACAGTAATGACGGCGCGAGAGACAGCCTCGCCGAAGTAATTTTCTGCATCGCGCTTCAGTTTTTTGAGGACCTCCGCGGAGACTTCCTCGGGCGTTAACGCGCGGCCGTGAATATCGATCGTGACCGGACCCCCGCCTTCGCCGCGTACAGGGTATGTGACCAACATTTCTTCGCGGGAGATGTCCGCGCCACGCCGTCCCATGAAGCGTTTAGCTGAGTAAACGGTTTCAGCGGGTTTGAGGACACGGACACGATTAGCTTTGTGTCCAACGATCGGCTCGTTGATCGCATCGGGAAAGTGAATGACGGACGGCGTGAGTCTCTGGCCTTCGGCATCTCCAATGACAAATGGAATCCCGGAATCGACCGTCGCGACAAGCGAATTGGTCGTACCGAGATCAATACCGACGATTTTACTCATGGCGGAGAACGTTGCCACGAAGCCACAGTAAAACAAAATCGAAATTTTCCTTCTTTCCTGTAGTTCGTATTCGCGGTATGTCGCAGGCGTGAAATGCATCGTGACTGCCGGTCCAACTTACGAGCCGCTCGATCAGGTGCGACGACTCACCAATTTTTCATCAGGCAAGCTTGGATCGATGCTGGCAGATTTTCTTGTGGCAAAAGGACATGAGGTGATTTTGCTGCGAGGCCATTACTCGACTTACAAAGGTGATGACACTGCTCAACAGGTGCAGACATTCACAACGACAGCCGATTTGCGGGACCGCTTGCGAAGCTTTTCTCAAAACCGCATAGAAGCGGTCTTCCATGCGGCTGCTGTAAGTGACTTTGGTTTCGGGAAGATCTTCGAACGAACGGAAGACGGTCTAACAGCGGTAACCGGTGGCAAAGTCTCTACGAGGCGTGGGACGCTCCTGGCGGAATTAATTCCCACGCCGAAAATTATCAGCGAGTTACGCCACACATTCGGCGCGGCGCGCATTATCGGGTGGAAGTACGAAGTGGACGGCAAGCGCGAGGATGTTTTGGTAAAGGCTCGGCAACAGGTCGTGGAGAATAAGACAGATGCATGTGTCGCCAACGGGCCGGCGTACGGGTTTGGATTTGGAATAGTAAGCGCGCAGACTGTCGAACATTTATCGGACACAAATGTTCTGTTCGCCGCATTGGAGCAAATCGCGCAGCAGCGCTAAGTCACATTTCAAACTTTGAAACGCGCTTGAACCCGAGTTGAAGCGGAACCTGTCCCAGGGCGGCCGAGAGCAGCACGAATGTTAACGATGCACCGGCGGCGAAATTTAACGACGGCCCTCTGAACAATGACCAATGCCCATCTTCCCTGACACGCCATGGCGAGCCAAGAGACAACAACACGACCGAGCTGACGATATAGAGAAAGCTAAGGACAAGGCAGAAAGTCCCGCCAAAGCCGCTCACGATTTTGCTCGGGTTATCTTCTTTGAAGTTTGGGTAAAGGACGCCAAGTCCCATCGCTAGGCCATTCAGTGTGAAGGTCATAATGATGATCGCACCGGCAAAAAATAACGTGCGTTCCCACGGCATTCGGAGCATGTGACAGGACAGTGTTATAAGTCCAAGTGTCACAATCAGCGACGCGCTTGTCGCCAGCCAGAATTTCGTCTTCACAACCTTCGGCAAACCAATGGGTGCCATCCCCACAATCCAAAGGCGCTTTCCTTCCAGGGAGAATTGCGGATAAACGAAGCGGGTCGTCAACGTGGCGAGATTGAGCGAACAGGCTCCGAGATTCAGATAAGAGACAAGGTGAATCCAGAACGGATTTGTGAGTTGCTGAGTAAAATGGCGCAAATTGATGATATAAACGCCCAGCAACCCGAACAACACCACGGTTTGCCCCCACTGCGTTGTGTCGCGCCAAAAGAGCCGAATGTCTTTAACGATCAGAGCCCGAACATCTGATCCCGCGGCACGAAGGTTCTGTAGAATTGTCTCAATAAGACTTTGCGAATACTGGAAAATATTTTGGCGCGCACGCAGGTTCCGAAACCATTGCCAATGTTCAAACACACTTGCGCGACTGTGCAGCGTAGAGAACGCGTCGTAGAACGTCTTCCCCATCCGCGTGAAACTTAGGTAACCAAAGAAGAGGACGTTGCTGAGGAGCACGAGGATGAAAAATAAAGCCGCTGACCAGGAGCCTTCCGTCCACTGGAGTACGCTGCTGGACATCCAATAACTCGGCAACAGTGGAAAATGCGCAAAGTGCGTTTTGATCATTAGCCGGTCCATGACGGCAAGAACGCGGATTTCATTTGGATCATCACCGACGGGTTCGGGCTTCAGCCACTGTCCCGCCGCGAAAAGTAGTAGAACGGCGACCGACAACGCGATGATTTGAAACGTTCGTCGGTCCAGGAATCGGGCGAGATTGAGAGACACCCACGCGCCGGCGACCGCCGGCAGCACAATAAAGAGCGTCGTCGAAAAGATCGTAACGAAATAAAAATGCCACGGCGCGTGATTAATCAGCCCAAACGCCGCCAACAATGGCGCGATTAAAAACAGGAATGCCCACGAGGCAAGGAGCGTCGCCTCAACAAACTTCCACCTAAAAATTGTCTCCTTCGCAATTGGTAAAGAAAGCAGAAAGAAAGTTTCGCGGTTTCGGAAGAAATTCGTGTAGCTGATTACCAGGTTGCTGAGAAGCAACAGGACGAACAAGAACGCGAATAGCAAAAAAATCAATCGTTCGGCTAAAAGTGTTCCAAATCCCGGAAAGTCCTGAAGTAAAAAATTCAAACCACGTTGAAATAGCCAAAACGCGAGAATGAAATAGCCAACGATGAATGCGACGATAACAGATGTCAGTAAACGGGATTCTCTTTGGACTGCGGCCACGCGGCGGGCGGCCTGTAACAGGTTGACACGAATCAATTGCATCAAGGGGCGACGGAAACTTTCCCCCCGGCAAGACGAGTTGTCGCGGCTGTGTTCCAATGTCGGGCCTGGACCCATTTTTAAGATGTTCGCAATGCGTCAGCCACGAATCAAGCTTGAGTCGGCCATTTTCTTTACCACAATGCCGTCGTGCCAGCGCGTGTCATTGTAACCGGCGGTGCCGGGTTTATCGGATCTCATCTCGTCGAGCGCCTCTTGGGCGACGGCAAGTCTGTCGTGGTAATCGATGATTTGTCCACCGGACGATTGGAAAACCTGAAACATGTAGAAGGCTCGGACAATCTCCGGGTCATTGTCAGCAAAGTATCTGAATGCGCTGAATTGAAGCAGATCGTTACTGGAGCCGAATCAATTTATCACCTCGCTGCGGCAGTTGGTGTGGAACTCGTCATGAATTCGCAGATTCATACGATTCAGACGAATCTACATGAAACCGAAACCATCCTGGAGGTCGCCAGCGAATCGCGAGTGCCAGTACTGATTACTTCAACATCCGAAGTATATGGAAAAAGCCAAAAGAATGCTTTTGGCGAGGAGGATGACCTATTAATAGGGCCACCGCATTTGAGCCGCTGGTCCTACGCGTGTTCAAAGCTAATGGACGAGTTTCTCGCGCTAGCGTACACACGCGAGCGCAAGTTGCCGGTAATCATCGCACGCCTTTTCAATACTGTTGGCCCCAGACAAACCGGCCGATACGGAATGGTTCTTCCACGCTTCATCGAAGCCGCGAAATGTGGAGCACCGCTGAAAGTATTTGGTGATGGCAAGCAAAGCAGGTGCTTCTGCTACGTCGCCGACACTGTCGAGGCATTGCTACGACTACAAAATAAAAATACGTCTGTCGATGGCCAGGTTTTCAACGTCGGTAATGATCAGGAGATCACAATTCAAGAACTCGCAAAACTGGTAATCGCAACTGTTGGTTCGAAATCAGAAATCCAAATGATTCCGTATGAACAGGCGTATGGCGCCGGTTTTGAAGATATGCTTCGGCGTAAACCGAATGTCGACAAACTGTGGATGGTGACAGGGTTTCGTCCTCAAACCGAAATCGCCGAAATCGTTCGCCTGACTGCCGCAGGGAAATAAAAAAGGCGTTCTGTTGAACAGAACGCCTTTGGAAAAATCCTCGTGTGATTGGAACTTAGTAGTTCGGGAAAATCACGCGGTTACCGCTCGTGGTCGAGGTGATGTTCGGGTCACCAGTCGCCTTGAGCTGTTCCTTCAACTTATTGACCGTGACTTGTTGCACGCTGCCGTCAGCGAGGCCGATGTTACCTTGGCCGTTGTGCAGCTCAGTGGTCCAGTTAACAGTTGTGTTATTGCTCGCGAGGATACCGGTCGTTGAGGACGTAACAGAAGCGAGCGTCGGCGTCTTCATAATCGT
>CBHWET010000162.1:0-10027 GCA_966112985.1 uncultured bacterium
GAAAGTGGAATTCACACCCGGCAGGATGTTGAAAGACTTGAACGCTGTGGCGCAAAGGCGATTCTCGTGGGTGAATCGATCGTCAAACAAGGAAACATCGGCGGCAAGATCGCTGAGTTGATCGGCTAATCACCTCCACAGTTCGACAATCTGTTTTACGCGTCACCCTCCGTGTGATACTTTTTCCGCCGCTCTCCTGAATGAAACTGATTGTATACCTGGGACTGTTCGTTAGCGCTCTCATCTCTTCCCTCGCGGGAACAACAAACGATTTTTTGCCCGCAACTTTTCCCGACTGGAAGCTCGAAACGATCGCCATCGCGCCGAAGGTTGAGACGCCAACGGTGATCTGCACCGCACCCGATGGCCGCATCTTTGTTGGACAGGATCCAATGGATATGTTGCAACCATCGGAAAAACCTTCCGACAGCATTATCTGCATCCATCCCGATGGAAAAATCACGATGTTCGCAACCAACCTTTATGCCGTCTTCGGATTGCAATACATCGACGGGAAATTGTACGTCCATCATTCCCCAAAATTCAGTGTGTTCGACGACGTGAATGGAGTGGGAACCAACCGCGTTGATCTGATTGAGACCGATAATCCTCATCCGTGGGGCCCGACTTTCAATGATCATATTCCTTCGAATTTCCGGTTGGGCATGGATGGATTTCTTTATGTGAGCACCGGAGACAAAGGGGTATTTGGGGCCAAAGGAAAAGACGGCCGGCAAATCGAGTTACATGGAGGAGGCATTTTCCGCATGCGACCGGATGGGACAGAACTTGAAGTCTATTCAACGGGCACACGCAATCATCTCGACGTGGCGATCGACGCGGAAGATGAATTATTCACCTACGATAACACCGATGACGGCCAGGGCTGGTGGAGCCGTGTGACGCATATGGTGGACGGCGGATTCTACGGATATCCTTATGACTACAAACCGCAGCGTCCTTACACACTTTGGATGATGGGAGATTATGGCGGCGGTTCTGCAACGGGTGCGATCGCTTACAATGAAGATGGTTTGCCTGATGAATATAAAGGCAACCTTTTCCTCTGCGATTGGGGAAGGCAGCAGGTGTTGCGGCTGCGAATTCAAAGGTCGGGCGGCACCTACAACATTCTTTCGCGCGTGCAGGTTGATGGTCATGATTTTCTTACGCAAACCAATAAGAACGGGGGCACTTTGGATTTCCGTCCGGTCGGCATTACGGTGAGCCCTGACGGGAAGAGCTTCTATGTCGCGGATTGGTATTGCGCGGGGTGGAAAGGACGCGGCGCCAATACGACGTTAACAGTTCCCTCGGGCCGCATCCTGAAAGTTACCTACACCGGAAATGTGAAGCAGACACCAAAGCCGTCCTGGTATGTCCCGGCCTCGCTCGGCAAGCCGTTCAAAGCAAAAACCAAGGAGTTGATCGCCGCATTGTCACATCCCTCGCAAAATGTACGATTTGTAGCGCAACGTCGTCTTGTGGATCGCAAGTTCGATGGATACAGCCGGCTCGTATCGCTGATTAAGGATAAAAAAGCTCCCGCATATGCGCGCTGGTCTGCGATCTGGACCCTCGACCGGATTGATAACGGCAAAAAAGGTCGCGCCACCATTATTGCGGCGTTGAACGACAAAGATACGACGGTTCGTTTACAAGCTGCGCGTCAATTGGGAACGGCACGCGCGAAAGATGCTGTCCCCGCCCTAATTCCCCTGCTGCAAGACACAAATGCCGCCGTTGTCTTTCGAGCGGCTACTGCGTTGGGAAGAATTGGCGACCCCAAAACTGTCACGCCGTTACTCGCCGCGCTGGAACAAAAAGATTTGTTTGCGCGGTTTTCCGTTTTTACTGCGCTGAGCCGAATTGGCCAAAGCAGTCCAGCCGCATGGAAATCGATTGTTGCGGCATTTCAAAGCGAGAAGCCAGCCGTGCGCGAAGGCGTCAGTTTCGCGTTGCGGCAGGTCTACGACACAAATCTTGTTACGGAACTCAGCCGTCTCGCTCTTGATGAGGCTGCCCCCATGGACGTCCGAACGAATGCGTTTGACATACTTTCGAAAGCGCACCGAAAGGAAGCTGCGTGGACAGGTGAATGGTGGAACACCCAACCCGTCACGGGCACTGCACCCGCACACACCCTGGATTGGCAGGGTTCAGCTCAGGTCGCCGAAACCATGCGAATTGCGATGAAGACCGGTTCACCTGCTATCCGGCAGATTGCTCTCAAGTGGGTTCAAACTTCGCAGGATAAAGCTTGTGCTGCGGCACTGCGCGAAATGTATAAAGGCGAGCAGGACCAGACGTTGAAGCTGCAAATTCTACAGGCGCTCGGTGAACTCAAAGACGCGGAAAGCAGCCGGCTTGTTGCTGATATTCTTAAAACCAAACAAACCACTGGACCGCTTCTGAACACGGCCATCGAAGCCGCCGGAAAAATAAATACTCCAGAGGTAAACGAGGCTTTGACCGAGGTGGCCGGACGCGATCTTCCGATCGACGCTCTGTCGAAGCTCGTCCAAAGCTTTGGCAACACGCGCCTGCAGGTCGCAACGCCAGTCCTCGGCCGTCATCTGTCTCACAGCAATAATATCGTTCGCCAAAATGCAGAAACAGCGCTGATCCAAATCGGTGGTGACGCAGCGGCAAAAGAGTTTCTGGCAATGATGACAAATTCAACTGTCGATTATCGCCGCAGCGCCGCTCGAGCCCTTGGCACGTTGAAATCTCGCATCGCCATTCCCACTCTTATTGAAGCCAGCACTAATCCCTCGACGCGTGACGACGCCACAACCGCTCTTGCTCAAATGCCCGACGCGAGCGCGCTAGATGCCTTCCTCAATGGATTGAATTCGAAGAACGCAAATCTTCGTGGCCAATGTCAACAGGCGATCGAAAATATTCGTGAACAAGCGCTCCCTGTCATCGAAGCTAAACTCGCAACCAATGGCATTCCCTCCGAACTCGTTGGTTCTCTGCAAAAAATTTACGGTTCAAACACCAATGCCTTGAAAGGACCGCTGTTCAAAGTTAAAGCGACCCAACTGCAAGCAAAAGATTATGAAGGCTTCGCGTTAAAGAATCCAGGGGACGTTGCGCGAGGCAAAGCCATCTTCCACGACATGGGTGGAGTCGCCTGTATCCGCTGCCATCGTATGAACGGCGACGGTGGCGAAATTGGTCCCGATTTGTCCGATGTGGCTAAAAAGTATGGAAAGCCCATGCTTATCGATGCGATCCTCAATCCTTCGAAGCAGATTCTCGACGGGTATCAAGTTACGACATTCGATTTGAAGGACGGCGAACAGATTTCCGGCGCGATCAAGTCCGAATCGAGCGATGACGTCACCGTGATGGATTCAGCTGGTGAAAAGCACGTCATCGCAAAAACGAACATAATGAAACGCAAGACCAGCCAGGTCTCGTTAATGCCCGAAGGATTGCACACCGGGTTGTCATTGCTCGAATTCAGCGATCTCATCGCTTACGTGTCACACACCACCAATGCGACATCAGCAACGACCGGAACAAACGTCATTAAACTCACGCCAATCAAAATTACGTCAACGACTCCAACGGTTCAGGTGGGAGTCACAACGCCATCAGCTACACGTGGTGACGCTTCCACCACCAACATCGCTCCCAGAGTCAAGCGGCTCCATGTCGACGCGCCACCGCCTCCTCCCGCTCCGCCGCTGGTGCCGACAAAAAAGAATCGTCTTACAAATTCACTGGAAGCGCCGACTCCTCCGGTTCCTCCCCAACCACCAGCAAACAAATAGCAGCCGCAGGCGGCGAATACTTTCTTATTTTCACCGTCAGATGAGCGATGCATCGCATTTTTGCGTTAAGCACGCTTTTCTTTTTCCTGTTCACGACATCTTTAGTGTTGGCCGATGGTATCAAGGCCGTTATTGCTGGTTCCAAAACAATATCCATCCTCGCCGATCGAAGTGCCGTCCCCTTTGACCTCGTTGAACTCCAGCCATTCGAATCTATCGATACAGCAACTCGTGAAGATCATAAAATTGGTCACGCCGTCGGCCGACGCACGACGGTCCCACGTTTCGCCAATGGAGTTGATCGGCTCTATTCTGGATTCGTCGCCATCCGCGACAGCACACCGGTTGGTGCTCCGAAGTTCGTCACTGAATTTCATCACGTCGCGAACAACGAGGATTCTTATCCGAAAGTAACAAGCAAGAAGGGCCTGCAGGTCCAAATGATCGACGATGCCATTGTCCTCGGCGTCAAACACGCGGCTCTTAACGTCGATCTAGGCCGCATGGCCGTCCTGAAGGCGAATCCAGACGACATCGCATGGTTGTCTGATGGTAAAACTTTTCGTTTCAGCCGCTCTTACGTCGAGCATCTCGATTCCCGTGTTCAACCGCTTTCAGGTGCGAAGGCAGTGGTAACGTTTATTCTGCTGAATTACAAAGGCCCGGATGCGGAGAAGAACGCTGTCCTTCTTCATCCGAAGTACGACAACAATTGTCCACAAGACCTGAGCGCTTTTAATACGAGCACGGCAGATGGTTGCGGCTGGTTCAAGGCCAGCGTCGAATTCCTCGCTGCGCGCTATTCCGCGGATAAATATCCGCATGGCCGGGTGGCAAACTATATTGTCGGAAACGAGGTAAACTCACACTGGTCATGGGCGAACATGGGTCACGTTGATATGGAGACGTTCGCCAGGGATTACGCGCGCACTGTTCGCATCTGTAACACAGCGGTTCGAAAGTTTTCCTCCACCGCGCGAACTTTCATCTCGCTCGAACATCACTGGAACATCCGTTACCCGCCGTATTCGGAGACGCAGGCGTTTCGTGGCAAGGCGTTTATCGATTATTTCAACTCAATCGTAAAAGAGAGCGGCGACTTCGATTGGAATCTCGCATTTCATCCGTATCCGGAAAACTTATTCAATCCGCGAACATGGGAAGACAAAAGTGCCAAGAGGTCATTTGAAACGCCACGAATCACATTCAAAAATATCGATCTCCTCACCCAATATTTCCGTCGCGCCCCCCTGCTCTACCAAAGAAAGCCGCGTCACATCATTTTATCCGAGCAAGGTTTTCATTCCGACGGCACACCCGAGGGCGAACGCGTGCAGGCGGCTGCATATTGTTACGCCTACTATAAAGTGGCGCATTTGGATGGCATCGACGCTTTCATTCTTCATCGGCATGTCGATCATCCACATGAAGGTGGTTTAAACCTCGGGCTCTGGCGACGCTCCGGGGATAGCGCCGAACCGTTGTCCAAGAAGCCGATCTACGATGTATTCCGCCTAGCCGACACCCCTGATGCCGAAAAGGCTTTCAAGTTCGCGCTACCGGTCATTGGTGTAACGCGATGGAAAGACATTCTTGGCCATTAAAGGCCGCAACAGCCGAAATCCCTGTTTTTGAAGGACATCCTCATGTTTGAGATTGGATTATGGGGTGCTAATAGAGCTTTTTATGAAGTTTGGAAAACTTACCACCATAACACTTGCACTTTCATTGACTGCCGCCTTTCCGGCCTTCTCGAAGGACCACGGTAAAGGTCACGGCAATAAACACGACAACTCCTCTGAATCCAACGCCAGTAACGCGGCGGACAAAAAAGATTCAACAAAACCGAATTCAAAACTCGTTATCTCGGCCAAGGAACGCGAAATCATTCAGGTTTACGTCAACAGCCAGGCATCAAGCGGCCATGGCGACAAGAAGCACGGCGGATTACCGCCGGGTCTTGCCAAGAAAGTTGAACGCGGGGGTTCGTTGCCTCCAGGTTGGGAAAAGAAAGTCGCTGTCGGCCAACCAATGCCTCCTGAAGTTTTGAAAGTGGCTGTCCCCTTGCCAAAGGAAGTTGTAATGAAGCTCCCACCATCACCAGTAGGAACGCTCACGGTGGCAATTGACGGCAAAATTGTGCGGTTGATGGAAGCTACGAAAACGATCCTTGATGTTTTCGATGTTCCCATGCCTCCGCTAGTAAAACGCTAATTTATTTAGTCGGTCCCTCTACCTTGGCTTGACTGAAATAAAAAAGGGCGTCGGTTTGTTACCGACGCCCTTTTGCGTAAAGCTGCTCGCCCTTCTTCTGCGCTCTCCATTCGAATACTCTACCGCACATTCGAATTTCCGAATACTGGAGCATTTGCTCGTTCTTCACGTCTAACCTTTGTAACACGGACAGAAATTCCGCCTGTGTCATGACGATTTACATCGTGTGACATACAGGTCTTGTGCTAAAAACAATGCAGCGATTATGGCCAAGCAGCACCACCTCACGATTTTTCTTTCCCTCGCCTTTTGGCTTTTTGTTTCGTCGTTGTCAGCGCAAACGCCGACCTTCACCTGGGTCAACGCGAACGGCGGCAGCACGAATGACTCTGCGAAGTTCGTAACAGAGGATCCGCAGGGTAATGTCATTGTCACAGGTTACTTTCGTGGGAACGTCAGTTTCGGAACAACAAATCTTACAACAACGGACGGCAATCTCGATGCCTACGTTGCCAAACACACAACCAACGGTGCGTTGACCTGGATCCGGCAGATCAGCGGGGACGGTTCACTCGGCGATGTTGGATACGGTGCTGCTACCGACAGCAGTGGGAATATCCTTATCACCGGTAATTTCTCCGGAACGGCTGCGTTCGGTGGAACAAATCTTATCAGCACCGGAGCACATGATATGTTCCTTGCCAAATACGATTCCGCCGGAAATTTGTTGTGGGCGACGTCTGCCGGCGGCGCAAATGACGACATTGGCCTTCATGTCGCTGTGGATGGCTCCGGCAACAGCATCGTCACGGGTTACTTTCGGAATCTTTGCTCGTTCGGCACAACAAACCTCAACTCAGGCAGCGCCACTTATTCCGATTCGTACGTAGCGAAATACAATTCCAACGGTCAATTGCTTTGGGTCCGGCAGATCGGCGGCTCGACGTACGACTCTGGTTACGTCGCCGTGCCCGATTCCGGCGGCGATATCTATGCAACCGGGTATTTCAATACGAGCGCCTCAATCAACGGAACGGTGTTGAGCGGAGCAAGCGACGAAGTGTATCTCGCAAAGTTCAATTCAGCGGGAACACTGCTCTGGGCACGATCCGCAGGTAGCAGTGGCAGCGATAAAGGAAGTTCTGTTACGGTTGATTCCACCAATGGCGTGTATCTTAGTGGTTGGTTCCAGAATACAATCGGTTTCCCGGGCACTAATTTGACCAACCGTGGAAGCTCAGACGCCTTTCTGGCGAAGTACGACGTGAATGGAAACTTTAAATGGGTTCAGCAAATCGGCGGGTCCGGAGGAGACTTTGCGCAAAGCGTTGTCATCGACAACAGCACGAATGTGTGTGTTTGCGGCGATTTTCAAAATACGATCACACTCGGCAACACGACGTTGAGCGCGATTAATACCAACGCCGGCAATTCGACGATCTTCCTCGCGAAATTCAACACCAATGGCGACCTAATCGTTTCCAAACGATTCGGAAACACATCCAACAACCATGGCCACATCTGGCCTGCTCGCACTGGCGAACTATATTTCGCAGGCAATTTGTCGGGCACGGCCACGTTCGATTCATTCACGTTGAATAGCGCGGGCGACCTGGATGCCGTCGTGGCACAACTGGTTGTCTCCCCTGCGCTATCGCTGTCGCGCAGCAATTTGAATATTGTGATTTCCTGGCCCACAAACAATGCCGGCTTCCAACTGCAACGCACATCGACGCTTGGAAATTCCAACAGCTGGCAATCCGTGAACACAAGCGTGTCTGGCAGCTCAAATGTGGCGAACGAGCCGATCAGCAACATCGCCGTCTATCGTCTGCGCCGTTAAACAAAAAAACGGCGCTAATTGGCGCCGTTCTGATTGTAATTTTTACGAAGATCCTAGCGCCCGCGACGCTTCACCTTCAATTGAGCGAGAGAATGTGCGAGTGACGCAGAAACAAGGGCTGCTTCTTCGTCATCCAGCTTCTCGGCGAGACGCGCTTCCGCACGTCTGCGTGCTTCTTCCGCTTTCGCTTCGTCGATGTTCTCCGCTTTGATTGCCATGTCAGTCAGAATGGCAACGCGGTTGGAAGTGATCTCAACGAAACCTTCGCCAATCGCCAGGAAGTAATCCTGTCCGCCTTTGCGGGCGACAACTTCGCCAGGCACAACTTGCGCCATCAGCGGAACGTGATTTGGGTAAATACCCATTTCGCCTTCCGCTCCGGGCAGCGTGACCATTTCGACTTCTTCCGAATAGGTCTTCGCGTCCGGTGTGACGATTTCCAGTTTCAGTGTGTTCGCCATGGAATCTTAAGCTTCCTTGATTTCGTCGATGGTGCCCTTCATGTAGAAGTTACCTTCGCCGACATCGTCGTGCTTGCCTTCCAGAATTTCTTTGAAACCGCGGACCGTTTCCTGCACCGGAACCTGTTTACCAGCACGGCCGGTGAACACTTCAGCAACCGTGAAAGGCTGGCTGAGGAAACGTTGGATCTTACGAGCACGGAAAACGGTCGTCTTATCTTCAGGCGACAATTCATCCATACCCAGAATCGCGATAATATCCTGCAAGTCTTTGTAACGTTGCAACACGCGTTGAACACCGCGCGCCACTTCGTAATGTTCCTTGCCGACGATTTCAGGGGTCAAAGCACGGGAGTTGGAAGCGAGGGGATCGACAGCCGGGAAGATGCCCAACTCAGCGATCGAACGCTCCAACACGATCGTCGCGTCCAAGTGCGCGAACGTCGTTGCCGGCGCCGGGTCAGTCAAGTCGTCAGCAGGCACGTAAACGGCCTGGAACGACGTGATGGAACCTTTCTTCGTGGAAGTAATACGTTCCTGCAAGTCACCCATTTCCGAGGCGAGTGTCGGCTGGTAACCGACGGCGCTCGGCGTACGGCCGAGAAGTGCGGACACTTCAGAGCCGGCTTGCGAGAAGCGGAAAATGTTATCGACGAACAACAACACGTCCTGGTTCTTCTCGTCACGGAAGTATTCCGTGATAGCGAGACCCGAGAGAGCCACGCGGAGACGTGCACCTGGTGGTTCGTTCATCTGTCCGTAAACGAGCGCCACTTTCGATTTGCTCAAATCTTTCTGGTTGATGACACCAGCTTCGGACATTTCGTGGTAAAGATCGTTTCCTTCGCGTGTGCGCTCACCGACACCGGCGAACACAGAGTAACCACCGTGTTGCTTCGCGATGTTATTGATGAGCTCCATGATGACGACAGTTTTGCCGACACCTGCACCACCGAACGCGCCGACTTTACCACCCTTCAAGAAGGGACAGATCAAGTCGATGACTTTAATACCGGTGGTCAAAATCTGAGGGCTCGTGGATTGATCTGTGAGCGGAGGAGCCGGGCGATGAATCGGATAATATTTATCCGCCTTCACCGGACCGCGTTCATCGACGGGATCACCGACAACGTTGAACACGCGACCCATTGTGCCTTCACCGACAGGCATGGAGATCGGCGCGCCAGTATCAGTAACGTCGAAATTGCGCTTCAGTCCTTCTGTGGTGGACATAGCGACCGCACGCACCCACTTGTCGCCGAGATGCTGTTGCACTTCGAGCGTCAATTTGGTTTTGCCCTGGCCGGGCAGATCGTACTCGACTGTCAGCGCATTATAAATCGCTGGCAGCGCGCCCGTGAACTCGACGTCCACGACGGGGCCGATGATTTGAACGATTTTACCTTTATTCATTGATTAAAATGCTGGGTCAAAACGCGAAAACTGCAGGCGAAATGACCGGGTTTCAAAACGAGAGTCTCGTTAAGGAGCCGCGAATTTACGTGCGCGGCGCCCATGGTGTCAAGGTGCAGTATTCGAAAATTTTATATTCGTTTACGACTGATAACCTCAATTAGTTGGATAAATCCGTAAAAAACAGTTTCGCTGACTACTATTTGTATGTACGGCGGCGTCGTCAGCTCCAGCAATCACAACAAATAGTATAATCCGAGGTTATAAAACGTTTCGTTTTCGACGTAGAAATTCGTTTCTCAAAACGGATG
>CBHWET010000163.1:0-10018 GCA_966112985.1 uncultured bacterium
TTGTCAGGCGTGGAAACTTTCCGCCGACCTGAATCGGTTCGCCATTGCGCATCAGGATCAATTTGTCCTCTTTCGTTTCGATAGAGGCCACGTTCTTATCCTGAGCCATATATTTCAGTTCAGCGATTTGAAGGAGTAGCTCGGCGGGCGGCGGGATCGGCCCAAAACGGTCCCGAAGTTCTTTCTTTAACTTCTCCAATGCGTTCTTGTCGGTTGCCTGAGCCAGTTTTCGATAGATCTCGATGCGATGACGCGATTCGGCGATGTATTTGAGCGGGATGTAGGCTGAATTCGGATCATTATCGGCATCGCCGGATAAACTGTGCTGACCAACTTCGGCGCGGATGAAATCGAACCGGACATCTACCTCCACCCGTGGCTTAACTTTCTGACCTTTTAAGGCACTGACGCTTTGCTTCAGCAGCTGACAATACAGATCGAAACCAACCGCTGTAATGTGTCCGCTTTGTTCCGGTCCCAGCAAATTGCCCGCTCCGCGCAGTTCGAGGTCGCGCATCGCAATCTTAAATCCACTTCCAAGGCTCGAATACTGTTTGATGGCGCTGATGCGTTTTCGCGCGTCGACCAGCAGGCCGGCATGCCGCGGTAAAAGCAGGTAGGCATAGGCCTGGTGCTTGTAGCGACCGACGCGACCGCGCAATTGATAAAGCTCGCTCAATCCGAACCGATCCGCGCGATCGATGATGATTGTATTTGCGTTCGGAATATCCAGGCCGCTTTCGATGATCGTTGTCGAAAGGAGCACATCCGCCTCTCCATTGACGAACTTCGTCATCACCTCTTCGAGATCATCAGGATCCATTTGGCCATGGCCGACGACGATCCGTGCGTCAGGCACCAACGCCTTCAACCGAATGGCCATCGCCTCAATTGTTGTGACCCGGTTGTGCAGAAAGAAGACCTGTCCCTGCCGGTTCATCTCGCGTCGAATCGCATCGCGAATGATTCGTTCGTCGAATTGCGTTACCGTCGTTTCCACCGGCAGACGATCTTGCGGCGGTGTTTCAATCGTGCTCATGTCGCGAGCTCCGGTCAGTGCGAGGTAAAGTGTGCGGGGGATGGGCGTTGCACTGAGCGTGAGGACATCGACCAGCGTTCGCAGCCGCTTGAACTTTTCCTTGTGCATCACACCGAACCGCTGCTCTTCATCAATGACCACGAGACCGAGGTCCTTGAATTGGATATCGCTTTGCAGCAATCGATGGGTCCCGATCACAATATCCACCGCACCCAACCCAAGATTCTCAATCGCCTTCTTCTGTTCTCGCCGCGAACGGAACCGCGACAACAAATCGACGCGGATTGGATAATCACTCATCCGCTCGCGGAACGTATTGTAGTGTTGTTGCGCGAGAACGGTCGTCGGGACGAGGATCGCGACCTGCTTGCCGCCCATTACAGCCTTGAACGCGGCGCGGATAGCGACTTCCGTTTTTCCATAACCAACATCGCCACAAATCAAACGATCCATCGGGCGCGGTGATTCGAGATCCTTCTTCGTTTCAACAATCGCCCGCATCTGATCGGGCGTTTCTTCGTAAACGAACGAGCTTTCAAATTCGCGCTGCCACGTATTGTCAGGCGGAAAGGCGTGCCCGACTTGAGACTCGCGTGCAGCCTGGATGCGCAACATTTCCGCCGCGAGATCGCGAACCGCATGTTCGGCCTGTTGTTTTAATTTCGCCCATCGAGTTCCTCCGATCGCGTTCAGCGGCGGACGCGCCTTGCCGGCGCCGACATACTTACTGACGAGGTGCGCTTCACTGACAGGAACGTAAAGTCTCGGATTCGGTTGCGTTGGATCGCTCGGCGCATATTCCAGAACAAGACATTCCTGTCCCTGCGCCGGCGCCTCCGTGCTGCTGCCGCGAATCGTTCCATCGGAAGCTTTTCGTCCTTCGCCGAGAGGCATCACCTGCAAACCGACATAACGGCCAATACCATGCTGAAGATGAACCACGAAATCGCCCGGTTCGAGTTCCGTGAAGTCGATGTCGAGCAGCGATTTCGACGTTTGAGCGTGCGCGGCTTTTAACCGCCGTGGCCGCTGCACTTTGTATCGGCCGAAGATTTCGGCGTCGGTAACGACAACCAGCTTCGCCTCATCGAACAAAAACCCGCGCGTGATCGCTCCAAGGCGAACCTCCGGTCTGGCGTTATCGAAACCATAGTCGCGCCAGATTTCTTCGAACCGTTGTTTTTCGCCTTCATTGTTGCAGAAGACATGAACGCCATATCCCTGGCGCAGCCAACGATGCAGTTGTTGGAAAAATTCTTTCCGCTGCACCTCGGCGATTTGTGGTTCAGGCGGGCGGTCGCCAATCGGCCGATAAATCTCGAGGCTCTGGAAGCGCGGCCCACTGTCCGATCGCTTTTCGAACCCGATTGCCGCGTCGTCCCCCGATTCGTTTTGCTCAGTCAACGCGATCTCGTCCACCAGCGCTTCCCGGCCAAAGTTTTCTGCATCGGTCAATTCGCTGACTTCGATGCTCGTCATCCCGCGTCGTTCTAGGTCTTCTTGAAAGTCTTCCCACGACAGGAAAAAGGGATCGCCCGACGGCACCTGCTCGGCATATCGATCGGCATTGGTGTTCAGCAACTCTGGTTCAGCCAGGACAAACAGCGCGTCAGTCGGCAAGTAGTCCAACAGTGTTGCCAAGGTTGTCGAATTCCCCGCCGCCAAATTCTTCAGAATACCTAACTCTCCACCGGGAGGAATCGTCACGCTTCCAATTTCATCCCTGGAAATTTGCGTCATGGGATCGAATTCGCGTAAGGAATCGAGTTCATCTCCAAAAAACTCCAGTCGGACCGGCCACGGATTGGTTAAAGGCCACAAATCGACAATTCCTCCGCGCAACGAAATCTCGCCTTTGTGGGTAACCTGCGCTTCCGGTTCGTAACCTTGTTCTTCGAGCCATTCAATCAGGTCGAGTGGTTCGATCCGGTCGCCGCGTTTGTAAACGCGTGTTCGCTTCTCGATCTCGCCCGCTGGGAATGTTTTCTGCAACAGGGCAGTAACGCTCGTGACGACAATCGGCGCCGAATTGCGTTGGGTGAGTGCTACAAGAGTTTGCAGCCGGTCGCTGATCGCATCGACGTGGGGGAGCTTCGAATCGTGCGGCAGAATTTCCCAGGCCGGATAGAATAGCGTCTGAGGCTTCTTGTCTGGCGACTGTCCCTCAGCCGTCTTTGGAAAGTTTAAGTCCACCCACGTTTGAATGTCCTGGAGAGCGAGTTCCTGGGTCTTCAATCCTGCCGTTACCAAAACAATGGGCCGTTTGGGAAAAGTCTTCTGTAAAAGCGCGGCGAAAAAGGGCTGGGCCGCCTGGCAAACCGTATCGAAAGACAAAGCTCCGCCATTCTCCACTCGCCGTTGCAGGTCCTGCACAGCGGGAGCTTCGGAAACGACCGAAAACAAGTCGCCGGTCGTTTCTGCTGACCGGGTTGTAACCAAGACAAGGGAAAATCAACGGGTTAACCACCGGCGTCAAGTCGCGACCGCCAGTCCCCACTTCAAAGTCACCAAAAAGTCGTACCGATGGCCTTTTTGACGATCAAAAAACATTTTGTTACGTGCCAAACTCTTTTTTGGGAACCAAAACGGACTTTGGCAGCTAACAAAATGTTTTCTGGTAACCAAAATAGACTTTGGCACGTGCCAAAATGTTTTTTGGGAACCAAAATGGATTTTGTTACGTAACAAAGTCTTTTTTGGGAATCAAAATAGACTTTGGCAGCTGCCAAAATGTTTTTTGGTAACCAAAAAAAAGTTTGGCACGTGCCAAAGTTTTTTACGGCCCTGTAAATCAACAACTTACAAAAAGTGGACCTTTTTTCTGGGTTTTGAGCAATATCCGCGCGATCAAATGACCGACCGAGGCGAGAAATCGCTCCCGAAATCCCCAGGCACGTCCGATTTTTGCCAAAAAGCGGTTCCTAGCTCATCATCAGCTCCTCAACGTTTTCAGGGCAAATTGTAATCGTTTTTGACGCCGGTGTGCGGACGTACAGTCATTATCGGCCGAAAATTTGCCAAGGCGCGCACCCTCTCTCCGCCATTTGCAAAATGGGGGAGAGAGCCGGAGAGAGGTGGCTCAAAAATTCTGCAATTCTATGTAGATCAATAGCTTGTATTCAGCGACTCCTCTCCCAGAGCCCCCGCACCGCGAGCGGTGCCGCAACTATATAGTTCTGACTGGACTCACGCTTCGCTGTGAAAAGAGGGAGTTTAACCTTGGTGTTTCATTCCGTCCGTTGTGTGTTGACCGAATTGCCTGTGTATTCCACTGGAAACGTTGAGGAGCCCATCATCTGCCTGTTGCCAGTCCGTCCGGGTTCGAAGCCGCCCGTAATTCCCGCTTGCCAACCTCTTTCTCCGTTCTTAAGTTCGCGGTATGGATTCGCAGTCGCAGTTGTCCCAATACATTCCGGTTTTGCTCCTTCTTGGAGTAGCGGTCGCGGCCGCCGCTGGCATGCTCGTCATGTCCGTCGCTCTCGGACGTTGGGCGAACAAAGGTCGTCTGCAGAATCGCGCCAAGAATAAAACGATCAACACGCCATACGAATGCGGGATGATCGCCGTTGGTGAAGGGAATACGCGCTTGTCCGTGAAGTTCTACCTCGTCGCGATGCTTTTCATCCTGTTCGATATCGAAGTCGTGTTCATGTATCCATGGGCGGTCGTCTATCGCGATATGCTCGTGACGAATGGCGGATTGATTTTGGGTGCGATGGTATCGTTCCTCGGGATTTTGTTTATTGGTTATATTTACGCGCTGAAGAAAAAAGCCTTCGACTGGAAGAGCTGATTCAACAGGGTCGATTTCTCGGGAGCGTTGGTTCAATGGTTTTGGTTGGCGACTAGGGAAAGCCCTATTGTCGCAAACTCAGTATGTCGGTTACGCAATTTGCCCCTATGTCTTCTCAAATCAAATTCGGTACGGCTGGTTGGCGCGCCATCATCGCGCGTGAATTCACTTTCGATAAGGTACGGCTCGCTTCTCAAGCCGTTGCGGACCACCTGAAAACAGAGTTGGCCAATCCAAACTCGCCGATTCACGGACGCAAGCCGGAGATTATCATCGCCCACGATTGCCGCTTTCTCGGCCGCGAGTTCGCGCTGGCGGTCGCCGAAGTATTCGCTGCGAATGGATTAATTCCGCTGCTGGGCAACCGCGACATCCCGACGCCGGTTCTCTCTTTCACCATTCGGAAACGCAAAGCCATCGGCGGCATCAACATCACGGCGAGCCACAATCCACCTGAATATTCCGGGTTCAAATTTTCCCGTTACGACGGCGCAGGCGCGCCGGGCGAAGTGACCAAAGAACTTGAAGCCCGCATTGCGAAGCTTCAGGAACAGAATTGGTCTTTCAACGCAAAGGTGATCGGAACGTTTGAATGCAAAACGATCGACCCTCAGCCGGATTACTTTAAGCAGGTCAGGAAGCTCGTTGATTTTGCGACCCTTAAGAAGGCGAAGCTCAAGGTTGCTGTCGACCTCATGCATGGTTGTGGACGTGGTTACCTCGATACGTTGCTGACTGAAGCCGGCGCAAAGCTCACGGTTTTTCACGCGGACAAAAATCCACTGTTCGGAGGGCATCCGCCGGAACCGAGCGCGGATCATCTCGACGAAGTCAAAGCCGCCATTCGTACCGGCAAAGCACAGCTTGGCCTCGCTACCGACGGCGACGCTGACCGATTCGGTGTCGTTGATAAAGACGGAACGTGGATGACGCCCAATCAGATTCTCGCGCTGACTCTTTATCATCTGAAAAAGAATCGTGGCTGGACCGGCGCCGTCGTCCGCACCGTCCCAACGAGTCATCAAGTGGATGCTGTTGCTGAGATGCTTGGCGTGAAAGTTCACGAGACACCTGTTGGTTTCAAATACATCGGCGCACTCATGGAGAGCGAACCGATTATTGTGGGTGGAGAAGAATCCGGCGGCCTGAGCGTCAAAGGTCACGTGCCGGAAAAAGACGGTATTCTTGCGTGTCTGTTGATGGCGGAACTGGTCGCCACCGAGAAGAAATCACTCGGCCAGATTCTGAAGCAATTGGAAAAGAAGAGCGGCGAGTTTCATACCGACCGCATCAACATCCATATCGATCCCGCGCAGAAAGAGGCCTTCATCAAGAAGCTGAGCGGCGGCCTCGACAAGATCGGCGCCTTCAAAGTGGAAAAATTTATTACGACGGACGGCTACAAATTCCTTCTGCCGAATGGCGAATGGGTTGCGTTTCGTGCGAGCGGAACGGAGCCGGTTTTCCGTTGTTACGTCGAAGCGAAGTCGAAGAAGAACCTGGATGCGCTTCGGAATGCCTGCCGCAAGTTGTTGAGTTGAGCGTAGCGGCGTTTCCAGATTTCGTAGCAGCCGACGTGAGGAGGCTCATTCTTCGCGAAAACGGAAATCAGAGCCTCCTTACGTCGGCTGCTACAATTCTGGTGCGTTGCAGGCGCGAGTCGACGCCACTACATTATTTCTATGTTCCGCAAAGATCTCATCAATGTGCTGCTGGATAATCCGATGAGCGTCGCGAAGATCGCGCGCCTCGTGGATGAATCGCCGAAGGACGTCGAAGATCATCTGCAACATCTTCTCAAAAGCCTGAAGCACACCGAATTCGTCCCGGACATCTATCCCGCCGAATGTCGGCGCTGCGATTTTGTTTTCGGCGAAGACAAATTGCGGAAGCCGTCAAAATGTCCTAAGTGCAAAGCGACGTGGCTCACCGAACCGGAAATTGGGATCAAGCGCAAAGCCGAGAAGAAAGAGGAAGCGGTTTAACCACACTGGTCAATTGGTGCGATTTGCTATAGACACCGTGTCGCACCGTTCATTTATTGCATCCATGAAAGCCATTCGTGTACATCAATACGGCGGTCCCGAAGTCCTGCAATTCGAAGAAATTCCCACGCCGTCAATCACTGCCAATCAGATTCTCGTGCGCATTCATGCCGTTGGCGTGAACCCTGTGGAAACATATATCCGTGGCGGCGCATATGCCGGCGCGCCGGGCGTGATTTCGAATTTGCCATTTACGTCCGGACGAGATGCCGCTGGTGTCGTGGAAAAAGTTGGGGCGGAAGTGCGCACCGTAAAACCGGGCGACCGCGTTTACACTTCAAATACTTCGACGGGTGCGTATGCGGAGTATTGCGTTTGCGGCGTTGAAGATGTTCATCCGCTCCCAGACAGACTTTCTTTCGCACAAGGCGCCGGCATCAGCACGCCCTATGCAACGGCCTATCGCGCACTGTTTCAACGAGCGCGCGCGTTGTCGGGGGAAACAGTTCTTATTCATGGCGCGAGTGGCGGTGTTGGAACGGCCGCGACACAAATCGGACGAATGATGGGTTTGAAGGTTTTTGGAACCGCCGGAACAGAGCAGGGGAAGAAGCTCGTCCTTGAGAACGGAGCTCACGAGGTGCTCGATCATCGAGCCGCCGATTATCTGGAAAAAGCTGTGGAACTCACCGGTGGGCGCGGCTTCGATGTGATCATCGAGATGTTGGCGAATGTGAATCTTGCGAAGGACCTGACGGTGCTTGCCAAAGGCGGACGCGTCGTCGTTGTCGGCAATCGCGGAAAAATCGAGATCAATCCGCGCGACGCGATGCAACGCGAGGCGACTATTCTCGGCATGATCCTTTTCAATTCGACGCCAGAAGAACGCAAAGTGATTTACTCCGCACTCGGCGCAGGATTCGAAAACGGCAGCCTGTGTCCCGTCGTCGGAAAAGAATTCCCTCTCGCCGACGCCGCCAAAGCGCATGTCGCCGTCATGGAATCCGGTGCCTACGGAAAAATTGTTCTGAAGGTTTGAGCAAGGGCAGGCAGGGTAGGGCGCGTCACTCCGTGCGCGCCGCAGCCGAAACAGCCCGTCCACGCATTGAACTAACCGATAACGGTCCTTACACCGTCTTCGGCGTCGTCGGTTCGGTTTTCTTCCGGCACATGATGTTATCCAAACTCCACGCTCCACCGCCCGCGAAGAAGAAGTAAAAGAACACGAAGCAGTAGAGCACGGCCAGTTCACCCTGATTAACGAGTGGCGACCAACCGCGCGGCGCGTGCGCCATGAAATAAGCGACGGCCATCATCCCCGACAGCACAAACGCGACGCATCGTGTGCGTAAACCGATGAGAAAAAGGAATCCGCCGAACAACTCCAGAACACCGGCAACCCACATCATCGAAAACATTTCCGGCGATTTGCCGCCCATTGACGGTGCAGGGAAACCAAACAATTTCTGTCCGCCATGTTCCATGAACAACAGCGCGACGACAATTCGAAGAATACTGAGCACGCGATCGGCCCAACCCGAAGAAGAACACATTGCTTTAATCATACGTTTTACCGTCGCCTGAGGGATGCCAACAACTTACCTACATTCGATAAAATTCCAAAACTCGCCTTGTCCCCTTTTCTCCATTCTCCCCTGCGGCCCGCACGCTAAAGCGTGAACTCCAACCTCCCGCTGACCCGCTCACCGGCTCACCCGCATACCTCCGCTTAACCCCACTTCTCTGTCTTCATCTGTTCCTTCGGCACTTTGAGTTCCTCGACGACGAGCGCCTCCGTCGCTTCGACGAGTTCATTCGGGCCGCAGGCGTAGAAAACGGTGTTCGCCAGATCGTGAATGTGTTCCTTCACCCATTCCGCATTGATGCGTCCACGCCGGCCTGTCCAGGGATCGCCCTCGGCCAGGCGCGTGCATGTAACGTAAAAATTGAAATTCGGATTCTGCTGCGCCAGTTCCCGGAACTCCGCATTGAAGATGATATCGTTCGTTGTGCGAACACTGTAGAGCACCGTGATCTTTGTATTGAATCCGCTGCGAGTCGCTTCTCGCACAAACCCGCGGAATGGCGTGACACCGGAACCTCCCGCAATACAGATCAAATGTTTGTCGTACTGCGGTAGAAATTTTCCAACCGGCGGAATGACATAAAGCCGGTCCCCGACCTTCGCCCAATCGACGATGCGTGTGCCCATCTTGCCGTCGCGTTTGACCGTCACTTCGTAATAGCCACGATCCAGCGCGCATGAAGACAGCGAGTAAGCGCGTTTGTAAGTTGGCGTATCGGGCCAATAAACCGTGATGAACTGGCCGGTCTTGAAATCGGGGTTATAACCTTCTGGCCATTTCAGGCGGATGGTCTTGGTATCGGGCAACTCCATTGTCACCGCGTCGATTTCCATTTCAGCAATCAGTTTGGCCATAGGATCAGGGTGCCAAATAAGAAAGAATTTTAAGACTTATGACAAACCTTTTCGGGGCGCAGATTGTCCCATGCGGAAGGGTCGGACGATGCGGTAGTTTTATCCGAGCATCAGGCTCAAGAGAAGAATCAAACCCCATTGCTGAATTGAGACCTCCAGATTCGGTGCACCGTCCGGCGGTTTGGTTACAATTCGCGCCCCGAACCGACGGTACGTTCAGTTTACGGGCAACGTGAACTCGTCCGCATGATAGGAGCTGCGAACCATCGGGCCGCTGGCGACATGAATGAAGCCCATTTTTTCGGCGATGGTTTTATATTCGGCGAACTTCTCGGGCGTCACGAATTCTGAAACCGGCCGATGCTTGATCGTCGGCTGAAGATATTGTCCTAACGTCAGGATGTCGCAATTTGCGGCGCGCAGGTCCTGCATCGCTTCAAGCAATTCTGCTTCCGTTTCACCGAGTCCAAGCATTATGCCGGACTTAGTGTAGATGGTTGAACCGCGCTTTTCTTTCACTTTCCGCAGCACGCTCAAGGAACGATCGTACATAGCACGGTGACGGACCTCTGGGGTCAATCGCCGAACGGTTTCGAGATTGTGATTATAAATGTGCGGATTCGCCGCGAGGACAACCTCGATGGAAAAGTCATTGTCGAGAAAATCGGGAACAAGAACTTCGATCACGATGCCGGGGTTCAGTTCGCGGACTTTCTCAATCGTCTGCCGGAAATGATCAGCGCCACCGTCTTTCAGATCGT
>CBHWET010000164.1:0-9960 GCA_966112985.1 uncultured bacterium
TGTGTTCCAGATTACCGGCGGCAAGTCGGGCGTCTGGCTGATGAATGGCACGACCAAGACGGAACAGAATGTTCTGGCGAATGGGAATGCGATGCCGTCGAGCTGGACCTTGCGGGCGGGGAAATGAGGCCGCGGTGCGGCGAAAGCTCCAAATTCCAAGCGTCCAAGCTCCAGAACTGCTGGATATTTTAGATTTCAGATTTAAAATTGCAGACCAGCAGTTTCAGAGCCTGGTGATCATTGGGTGCTTGGTGTTTCTTTGGAGCTTGGATGTTGGACGGTTGGAACTTTTCCCGCCGCTCTTCGCGACCGCTATCATGGATTTCAGCAGGACTTTGCGCCGCGCTTTTGGGCCCTTCTTTCGTGCTAAATCAGCGCAAAATTGAAATCAACCTTTGACAGGAATTTGACTTTCCGCCAACTTCCCGAAACTTTTAGTAAGCACAATTTATGCTCCGAGAGGAGAGTTTACAGTTGAATTGTGCTTAAATTCGCATGGGCAAAGCCTTAATTATCGCCGAAAAGCCTTCTGTGGCGAGTGATATCGCCAAGGCACTCGGTGGATTCAAAAAAGTCGACGATTACTACGAAAGTGATCGTTACGTCCTCTCATCAGCAGTCGGTCACCTGCTGGAAATTTGCCCGCCCGAAGGCGTTGAACCTGCCCGCGGCAAGTGGAGTTTTGCCCATTTGCCCGTTATTCCTCCTCGCTTCGATCTCCGTCCGATCGAAAAAAATGAGAATCGATTGAAGGTCCTCATTCGCCTGATTAAGCGAAAAGATGTCGATAGCCTCGTTAATGCATGCGACGCCGGGCGCGAAGGCGAACTGATTTTCCGTTACATCGTTCAGTATTCCAAAACGGACAAGCCGACGCAGCGTCTGTGGCTTCAATCGATGACTGCCGCTTCGATTCGCGAAGGATTTGAAAAGCTGCGCAGCGATCAATCGATGCGTCCGCTCGCTGACGCGGCGGTATGTCGCAGTGAATCGGATTGGCTCGTGGGCATTAACGGCACCCGGGCGATGACGGCCTTCAACTCGAAGACCGGTGGTTTCCATCTCACGACGGTGGGCCGCGTGCAAACGCCGACGCTCGCGATTGTCGTCGAACGCGAGGAGAAGATTAAGAAATTTGTTCCGCGCGATTACTGGGAAATCCATGCGACGTTTGGAGCCCAGGCGGGTGAATATGTCGGGCGCTGGTTTGATGAGAAGTTTTCAAAAGAGAAAAAAGATGCGGACGATGCGCTGAAGCCGGAACGCGTCTGGGATATCGCCGCAGCAGAAGCGATCCAGAAGAAATGTCTCGGGAAGCCGGGCATTGTCACGGAGGAAAGCAAACCGACCACGCAACTGTCGCCCTTGCTTTATGACCTGACGAGTTTGCAACGGGAAGCGAACAGTCGCTTTGGTTTCTCGGCGAAGAATACTTTAGGTCTCGCGCAGGCGCTTTATGAAAAGCATAAAGTGCTGACCTATCCCCGTACCGATTCCCGCGCGTTGCCGGAGGATTATATTGGTACCGTTCGCCAGACTTTACAGATGCTCGGCGGAACCGGCTATGGACAGTTCGCTGACCAGATTCTGAAGAATGATTGGGTAAAGCCGAACAAACGCATTTTCAACAACGCGAAGATTTCAGATCACTTTGCAATCATCCCGACGTCACTGGCTCCAAAAGGATTGAGTGAACCGGAACAAAAGCTTTATGACATGGTCACAAAGCGGTTCCTCGCGATCTTCTTTCCGGCCGCTGAATTTCTCGTCACGACGCGTATCACGCGAGTGGAGAACGAGCCCTTCAAAAGTGAAGGCAAGGTCATGGTCAATGCCGGGTGGATGGCGGTTTACGGCAGAGAAGCGCAGACCGAGGACCAGACGCCAAGTCTCGTCGCTGTGCAGCAGAATGAAAAGGTCGACACAAAGAAGGTCGACGTCATTGCGAACACCACAAAGCCACCCGCGCGATTCAGCGAAGCGACGTTGCTCAGCGCGATGGAAGGTGCGGGCAAACTGGTGGAAGACGAAGAGTTGCGCGAGGCGATGAGCCAGAAAGGTCTCGGCACTCCGGCGACACGCGCCGCCATTATTGAAGGTTTAATCTTTGAGAAGTATCTCCTGCGTAACGGACGCGAACTTCAGCCGACCGCGAAGGCATTTTCATTAATCGCGTTGTTGCGCGGCCTGAGCATTCCCGAACTTTGCTCGCCAGAACTGACGGGCAACTGGGAATTCAAGCTGAAGCAGATGGAAAAAGGACAACTGCCGCGTCCTGAGTTCATGCGCCAGATCGAGGAGATGACGCGGCATATCGTCAATCAAACGAAGCAGTTTGAAAGCGATACGATTCCTGGTGACTTCGGTGAATTGAAGGTTCCCTGTCCCAAGTGCGGCGGCGTGATTAAAGAGAATTACAAGAAGTTCCAATGTCAGAAGTGTGACTTTTCGTTGTGGAAGATTGTGGCTGGACGGCAATTCGAGATTCCTGAAATCGAAGAGCTTCTCACCAAGAAAACCGTCGGCCCGCTGCAAGGCTTTCGCAGCGCGAAGACGGGATTTCCGTTTGCTGCAGTCGTCAAGCTGACGCCGGAATTGAAGCCGGAGTTTGATTTCGGCAACGATCAGAACAAGGATGGCGAAGCGGCGGCACCCGTGGATTTCACGGGGAAGGAACCACTCGGTAAATGTCCGAAATGCGGTGCTCGCGTCTTTGATACAGGGATGAATTACATCTGCGAGAAGGCGACCGGCCCGGATAAGAAGTGCGACTTCCGTTCGGGTAAGATTATTTTGCAGCAGGAGATTGCGCCGGACCAGATGAAGAAATTACTGGAAACAGGCAAAACAGATTTGTTGAAGGGCTTCGTTTCCAAGAAGACGAATCGAAAGTTTGAAGCGTTCCTGACGTTTAAAGAAGGCAAGGTAAGCTTCGAATTCGCGCCGCGCCCGGCCAAAGGCACGAAGAAAGCCGGTGAACCGAAAGCGCCGGAACCGAAGATCGATTTCACCGGTAAAGAACCGATCGGTGTCTGTCCGCTGTGCAAAGGAAAAGTCTTCGAAACCGAGGATAAATTCCTCTGTGAGAATTCCCAGCGGGACAAGAAGCCGTGCAAACTCAAGGTGAGCAAAGTGATCCTGGAACAGCCGATTTCCAAGGAGCAGGTGCAGAAGCTTTTGACGACCCGCAAAACCGATCTATTGGAGAACTTCGTTTCCAAGTTCGGCAAGAAGTTCTCGGCGCATCTTGTTTTGGATGACAAAGGGAAAACGAGTTTCGAATTCGCGCAGAATTCCGGCGAGTAACGGACTCAGGTAGTCGTCCTTGGGGCTACGCAGATTCATTCGGCTTTTCTGAACGTCTTACTCTCGCTATTTTGACCTCATGCCGGAGCCATCCACGACTGAGTTCGAAATTAAGGACGAGTGGATTCTGCAATTTCTCCAGCATCTGGCGACGGACAAGGGAGCTTCGATTTATACCCAACGCAATTATCGGCAGGCGCTGGTCGAACTTTTCCTGTGGCATCAAACGGATCGCAAACAGGAACCAAATTGGAAAACGTTGCAGCGCGAAGATTTCCGGTCTTACCTGCGGCATCTGAGTAGGAATGGTTTGAGTCGCGCGGCAACGATGCTTCGATTTTCTGCGTTTCGGACCTTTTACAAATTCTTGATCCGTCGCGAAGTTGTCGACACAACGCCCGTAAAGGGCATTCAGTTGCCAAAGCTGCCGAAGAGGTTGCCCCAGTTCCTTACTGCGCAACAGATGCTCGCACTGCTGCAGGCGCCGCTGAAGGAGTTCGAGGCAAAGAAACATGCGTTGGTAGAAACGAAGTCGAGAGCAAAACTCGAGATCGCACCATATCTCCGCGACGTAGCGATCCTCGAAACAATTTATTCCTGCGGACTGCGTATCAGTGAACTGTGCGGAATGTTGGTATCAGATCTGGATTTCAAAGAGCAAATCGTTCGTATCCGCGGCAAAGGGAAGAAGGAGCGGCTGGTACCAATTGGTGAACCGGCACTTGCCGCGATACAAAACTATTGGAATGCGCTGCCCGAACCGCCGTCGCCAACAGGTCCCGTTTTCTATTCGGTGTTCGAGCGTGAGAAAACGATGTATCCACGGCTCGTGCAGATGAACCTGAAGAAATATTTAATCGCAGCCGGCCTCGATACGAAGCTCACGCCGCACAAACTGCGACATAGCTATGCGACGCATCTTTTGGATGCGGGAGCAGATTTACGCAGCGTGCAGGAATTGCTCGGGCACGCGCACCTCGTAACGACGCAGATTTATACGCACCTTACACCGGAACGATTAAAACGCGCCTACAATGACGCTCATCCTCGCGCATGAAGGGGAGTTCGACCATCACGACGATCGACTGCGAAATCTGCATTCTCGCCGGCGGCCTGAGTTCCCGAATGGGACGCGACAAAGGACAGCTGCGGATTGGAAGACGACCGATGCTGGCGCACATTCGTAAGATAGCCGAGTCGTCGGGACTGCCGGTGCGGGTCATTCGACGGGATAAGATCAAACGTTGTGGACCGTTAGGTGGTGTGTTTACAGCGCTAAAAACGACGAACGCCGCCGCAGTTCTTTTCCTGGCGTGTGATATGCCGTTTATTCGATTGGAACTGTTGCAGGCCCTTTTAACGAAGCTGACCTCCCGGACCCCAGCAGTTTTTGCGAAAAGCGAAGACAAGGCGGGCTTTCCTTTTGTCCTTCGCCGTTCGCTGCTGCAAGTGGTTGAACAGCAAATTGCCCGGAAGATTTACTTATTGAATGGATTGGTCTCAGCCGTTTCAGCGGAGGTATTTACCCTTCCCCGCTCAGAGCACGAAATGTTGTTTAATATCAACACTCCCGAAGACTGGACAGAAGCGCAGAAAACGTTCGGGAACTTGGGAAAAAAAGCCTCAGCGTAACTTGTAATATCGGTATAGTGGGTTAAAATCTCGGCATGTTTAACCGGAGTGTTTCTCTCGCACTTTTACTGTGCGGTGTTCAAGGAGTGTTTGGGGCGAGCAACCCGTCCAAAGAATCGTCTGGCACGGCCACAGTTCAGTTGAAGGATAGGGCATCCGTCACGGGGAGAATCCTGGCTGAAAAGAAGGACGCCGTTTTTGTAGATCTCGGCTACACAGTTTTGGTCATCCCCAAAAAAGAAGTCGTCAAAGTCTTGAGTGCAGACGTCCCCACTGCCGACACAAAGACGACAAAAACACAACCGATCGCCTCACGTGGCCCACTTTCGCCAGTCCCGGTGAGCGTAAATGCTGACACGAAAACTTCGTTCTATAATGTCGCAAAGACGCCCCCGCCGGAACGTAGCGTCCGTGAATTGGTCAATCAGATCGGTGAAGCGGTGGTTCAGGTCAGGACTCCCGGTGGTTTGGGTTCCGGATTCATTTTAAATGAAGACGGCTATCTCATTACAAATTTCCACGTAATTGAAGGTGAAACACAGATTTCGATTGAAGTTTATCATCAAAAAAACGGCCAACTGGACCGTCGCAGCTACAAGCAGGTGAAGATTGTCGCGATTAACAAATACGCTGACCTCGCGCTTTTGAAGATCAATGATGCCGATGCCCCGAAGTTCGCGCGCGTCTCGATCGGCGACTCCGAGAACCTTGCCGTTGGTGAACGCGTATTCGCGATCGGCAGCCCGCTGGGTCTTGAACGTACTGTGACCGAAGGGATTGTCAGCACCAAGACGCGTCCGTTCCAGGGAGAGCTTTATCTCCAGACGACCGCCCAAATCAATCCCGGCAACAGCGGTGGACCATTGTTTAACTTACGCGGTGAAGTCGTCGGGGTAACGAACATGAAAATCACTTTCGGGGAAGGTCTCGGTTTCGCGATTCCAATCGAGGGAGTGAAAGGCTTCCTTAATCATCGTGACGCCTACGCTTACGACAACGATAATCCGAGCAATGCGTATCGTTATCTGCCTCCTCCAAGCCGTGTTCAACACGCGCCAACGCAGGAAGCTTCCGCAAAGAAATAGTTACCGATAATCGCCGTCTTCGAACTCATGAAAAAAACAATGCTTTGGTGCGCGGCTACGATGGTGGTCGCATTGAATAGTTTCGCTGCCGCGGTGTTACCTGCTGAAAAGCTGTTACCCGATGACACCCTGGTGTTTCTTTCCGCGCCGGATATTTCGAAGTTGCGCACAACGTTCGGCAGTTCGCCACAAGGCCAGTTCTGGAACGATCCAGCGATGAAGCCGTTCAAGGACAACTTCGTGAAGAAGTTTAAATCCGACATGGTTGGGCCGCTCGAGAAAGAATTGGGCGTGAATTTTTCGGATTATTCCGAACTGGCGCAGGGCGAAGTTGCTTTCGCTCTGACACAGAATGGCTGGGACGGTAAATCTGATGATGGTCTCGGCATGGTGCTGCTTCTGGATTCAAAGGACAAGAAAGACAAGCTGAAGAGCCTTTTGGCAGATCTTAAAAAGAAATGGACTGAAGGGAACAAGAACCTGAAGACGACGAAGATCCGGGACGTGGAGTTCACGACATTGATCACGACGGACGAAGAAATTGGAAAAACCTTTGGGAAAATTTTCCCCGATAAAGACTCGGATGAACCGAAGGAATCCAAGAAGACCCCCAAGAAGATCGAGATCACCGTAGGGCAATCTGATTCTCTCCTGGTTGTTGCAAATTCTGCCAAGCCGATTGAGAAGATTCTCGCCCGTCAAGCTGGCGGGTTGATACCTGCTTTGGCTGATCATGCCGTCTATCAGGCGAATCGTAATGCCTTATTCAATGCCGCCGACGCTATTGGTTGGGTGAACCTGAAAGGGATTATCGATCTCATGATGAAAACCGGCAAAGACACCGAAAACTCAAATCCGCTCGTGCCCAAGCCGGAGAAGCTCGTGAGCGCGTTGGGATTGAATGGATTAAAGAGCATTGCCGTTACATATCGCGCGTCGAACGAGGGCAACATGGTTCATTTATTCGTTGGTGTTCCGGAAAGTGAACGCCGTGGCCTGGCAAAGTTGTTCGTGATTGATGCAAAAGATTCTTCGCCTCCTCCATTCGTGCCAGCCGATGCTGTAAAGTTTAGCCGCTCTCGTTTAGATCTGCAGAAGACCTGGAATGGTCTCGAGGCCATGTTGACCGAAGCAATGCCTGCTGCAACCGGCGCATTCAAGATGATCTTCGATTACGCCGGCAAAGACCAGGATCCGAATTTCGATCTCCGCAAGGAATTGATAGGGAACTTCGGCGACGACATTATTACGTTTGAACGTGCACCGAAAACTTCGACTCTGGCTGACCTCAGTTCTCCCCCGTCACTATTTCTGCTCTCCTCGGCAAACGCGGATAAGCTCGCTAATGCCTTCAAGGTAGCGGTCAGTTCCCTCGGCGGCCGCCAAGGTCCTGAATTCAAAGAGCGCGAGTTTCTTGGTAGAAAGATTTACACCGCAGGAACTCCTGCCGGTTTGGCTCTCGCGGGCAATAAGCAACCGAAGAACCTTCACTTCGCGGCGAGTAGTGGTTATTTAGCGATTTCAACGGACGTCGCAATGGTCGAAGAATTTCTGCGCAGCAGCGACAGCAAAGCCAGGCCGCTCAGCCAAACGGCCGGATTGGCCGATATGGCGCAAAAAGTGGGTGGCATGGGCACAGGCATCTTCGGAATTGAGAACCAGGCAGAGCAGATGCGTTCGGCATTTGATGTTGCCAAAAAAGACCCTTCACTCGCGGATTTGTTTTCCGCAGGTCCAATCGGCAATCAGGTAGCTGATGCAAAAAAGTTCAAAGAATGGTGTGATTTTTCACTGCTGCCACCATACGACGCTGTTTCGAAGTACTTCTATTACACAGTGTATGCTGGCGGGTTTGACGCCTCGGGTTTCAACCTAAAGTTCTTTGCGCCAACACCGCCGCAATTGAAGAAGTAACAGCGTTCAGGTTCCACCGAAGACTGTATATCCTTGCCGACGTAAATCGTCGGCAAGATCGCGTTCCATCTCTACAGCGGCTTCGAATGGCATCGGATTAAACACCTTGTAGAGTTCGGGCAACAACCGGAGCCCGTAACGTGTTACGACACGTGCTGCTTTGACGCCAGCTTTGTGGTTGTGAAAGCGTTCTTCAGGAGTCAAGCCACTCATCCTACGTACACACACGGTTTGCCAGGATCCCGATTCGGATTGGCAGTTCGGCCCTTCCTCAATTTTGCTGCACGCGCATCCAGCAGCACGACGTAAACATGATGATGAAAGCCAGCCGCACTTGCTGCGCGCAGCTGCCGAAATGTCCGCCGCCGCATTGATTACCGCGCTTTCGCACCACGATCCAGCTTTACCGCGTGCGTCTCAGTTTGAACCGTAGAAGCATGGACGGGCGGTTCACGGAGAATTTCGCGGGCTTTCCCGATAACGTAATCCCATTGCAGCGCCGGACCGGGATCAACTTTGTTCGTCTGGATATGGAAGTGACCAAGAACACCCTGGTATTTCTCCAACTCTTCATCAGACAACTTCCGCGGAATCACTTTGCCAGCCGCATCGCGCGGGTAATCGCAATTGATCTTGGGGAATACCTTGCACAAAGTCGCCGTCAGTTTAGCCAGCGCTTCATATTGTTCCGGCGTGTAATCGTACTGAGTGAGCGTGATCCCCTGGATGTCGCCGACCACCGGCTCGGGGCGTGCGGGATGTCCGACGAAATTCTTCGTGTAGAGAATATTTGTGCCATAACGCGCAGGAATCGTCAGAAAAGTCTGCCCGTTCTCGTGTTTATACCATTCGCCCAATGGACTTTTTTCCTCCTTCGAATACCCGCCCATGTTGGCAATCTCTATACCAATAGAACGATTATTCGATGAAGTGGCGTGCCATGCGCGCTCTTTTAAATCCAAGGTTTGATAAATCGTGCCATCAACATCGAGCATGAAATGCACACTCAGATCGCGCATGTCGTGCAGAACTCTGAAACAGGTCCTGCTCGTGCCAGCGACGTCAAAATGTAAAACGAATTGATCAACCACGTTTTGCAACATCGGCAGGTCCCAACCGCCGCCCCGCACCTTTTCGATCTGGGCTTCTGTAAGTCCACTCTTACGCAGGCTGTAACGATTTGGAGATTTGAGGTGCTCGACTTTCGCGTGTGACGTCTCCCAATCTGATTCCTCGAAAGGCGCAAAACGGCGTTCGACGCGATAAGCATCATAACCACCTGGATCCATCCATGTGACAACTCGCGTGCCAGTGTGAACAAGCTTGCCAGCAACAATAATTTCGTCACCCGTTCGGTTTTCAATCACGCCAGTGCGCGTGGCGCATCCCGACAGGGCAGCAGAAATCGCAATGCCCAGAGTAAAGAAAAACGGAATTTTGGAGCGATGATTCGCGAGGACGGACAAGAAACTCATGCGCAGCATTTCGTCAGGCTGCTCTCCTTTGGTCAAGAGAACTCTGCGTCAGCCCCTCGCCGGATCATCGCCGGACGCCGAGTAATACCGGAGAATTTCAGCAGCCACACCGTCAAGGTCAGGAAAGATTTTACGTTCATCGACGCCACAGAGGTCAAGCTGATCACGAATAAAGTCAACGTCCTTTGCCCTGATAACAAATTTCGTGAGGCAGTTGGTCAGGTTGTTCTCTTTGAGAATTTGATCGAGGCCTTTGTTTTTGACAGAAGCAAGCGTGAAGGCCGCAGATTGTGACAAGATACGGGCATCAATTGCTGGCGGCTCGAGCATGCAAACAAACGGCTTTCCATTCTCTCGAGCATTAAACAATTCCCACACGGATCGATACCCGTGCTTTTGCAATGCTTCGTCGAGATCTGACACCAGGAAAGCCAGCGGCTTAAGACCGAAATGTTCGTGCAGAGAGAGCCAGTCAAGGCGCCAAACAACCCGGTCACAGTCAGAGTCACCGCGTAAGGTCGCAAAATGCGCGGCGATCATTGGGGAGA
>CBHWET010000165.1:0-9952 GCA_966112985.1 uncultured bacterium
TGCCACTAGGCGGAGTCCAGCTGAAGTCGCCAGTCGCCGAGTTCAACGTTGCACCAGCCGGAGCGCCACTCATTGAGAACGTCAGAGTGTCATCTGGCACGTCATCGTCTTCGCCGAAGGCAGTGAAGGCAACAGTCTGGCCAGAGCTGGTTTCGATCGCCTGGTCAGGAACACCACCGAGACGCGGCGGCGTATTGACCTTGTTAACCACGATACGAAGATTCTTCGTGTCGCTAAGCGCAGGCACGCCATCGTCCGTCACAGTGATCGGAATGAGATTCGTGCTTGGGCTCTGCGCCGGTGTTGGCGTCCATGTGAACACACCGCTATCAGGATCGATAACGGCATTCGTTGGTGCACCAGCACCCAAGCTGAACGTCAAGGCTTGCGCCGGAATATCGGAGTCCGTAGCAGTATTGTTCACAGTGATCGTTCCACCCGTGTTAACAATGAGGTTCGTCGAAGTCGCAACCACTTTGAGGTCGTCGAAGTAGACGTTGTAGGTACCCATTCCACCATTTGGAACGATGGATAGGCCTTCAAGAACACCCTTTGTGCCAGTAAGAACGCCGTCGCCGCTCAAGCCCGCTTTGCCTTCGGTCGGAATATTGAAGACAACTTCAGTCCAGTTGCTGGCGTTAACCGTGTGAGTCGGAATCGGGCAACCATTGGCTTGTTTGCCGGAGACACCGACGTATTCGATCGTTCCCGTCGTTCCACCGTCGAAGCCAATCGGAGCTGTCGTGCCGGTTTCGCGAACCGCCAAACAAACTTTAATCGACTTGTCCGACCAGAGCTTGACGCTGAACTTCTGGGTCAGGTCAATCGTTGGATTCGGATCAGCATAGGTGTTCGTGTAGGTCGTGGTCGTATAAGTGGTCAAGCGAATCCATGGATTGGTAGTTCCAGTTTTGAAACTCCATGCACCGTGCAAGACCTGCGCACTGGTGTTGACGTCGACGTCCGGATACGGATTGGTCGAGGTCAGGATTTCGGTCAGGTTCGGAGTTGGATCAAGGAATCCAACACTCGTGGACGAATAGTTCGGCGGACGGAACAGAATCGTCCCGATACCAGCTTCGATGTCTTGCGCTTCGAAGTCATCGATAGACGTTTCAGTGGTTGTCATCGTTCCAAGCGTAAGCACAGGAGCGGTATTGCCGTCCGTGATGGTCACGTTGAAGGACTTGGCCGAAGACAATACCGGTGAGCCGTTGTCCGTTGCGCGGACAGTGACTTGGATCGTGTCCGGACCGTCAGATTCACCCGGCGTCCAGGTGATCACACCCGTGCTCGAATTAATCGTCATGCCAGCAGGAGCGCCGGGATCGAGGCTGTAGGTCTTCGTGTTCGCAGGAATATCGGAATCAGTCGCCGAAGCAGTGACCGTCAAAGTGCTGCCTTCGTTAACAGTTTGATCCGCGATTGTCGCCAATACAGGAGCCGTGTTCACTTCAGTGACCGTCGCCGTGATGGTTTCGAAGTCATTCGAAGATGGTGAACCGTTGTCCGTCACGCGAACCGTGATCGGATAGCTGCCCGGGCCCTGCGATTCGGTTGGCGTCCAGCTGAACGCACCGGCCGTCGTGATGGAAGCACCAGCAGGCGCACCAGCATCGAGACTGTAGGTCAAAGTTTGGCCGGCATCCACATCACTTGCCGTAGCAGTGAACGTGAGGGCACTGCCTTCTTTAACTGTCTTCGCGCCGATTGCAGCGAGAACAGGCGCGTTGTTGCCAGCGCCGAGAACCGTGACGGTGATCGTTTCGAAGTCTTGAGCACCACCCTGGTCGGTTACGCGCACAGTAATCTTCCAATTACCAACCTGAGCTGCGGTCGGCGTCCACGAGAACTTACCCGTGCGGCGTTCGATCGTCGCTCCTGCAGGAGCGCCAGAATCGAGGCTGTAAGCCAAGGTGTTCTGAGCAACGACAGCGATATCGTCAACCCAGACAGTGTATGTGCCTGTGCCAGCAGCGCCTTGGAGAATGATTTCTTCCAACGTGCCTTTTGCACCAGTCTGGAGAACTTTACCGTCGCCGGTGAAAGCAGCTTGAGGTTCGAACGGAATGTTGAAGCTCAGTGTCTGCCAGTTTGTGGCGGTCACGGTGCGATTCGGAATCGGATTGCCGCTGACGACGTTCGTCACACCAACCCATTCAATACTGCCTGTAGTACCGCCGTCAGCACCATAAGCTGCGGTTGTGCTCGTTTCACGAACACCGATACCAACACGGATTGCTTTGTTCGCATAGATCTTGAAGCGAACGATCTGATCGAGAGCGATCGTCGGGTTTGGCCAAGAAGGAGCGCCAAACGTGTTGAAGCGCACCCAATAATTTGCACCAGCTGTGCTCTTGAACGTCCAGCCAGCTTTGATGGCATGTGTGCCGCCGCCGCCCGCAGGCATTCCTGCCGTGCGAACCATCGAGTAATTCGTGACTGTGGTGTCGATGAAACCAATCGTCGTGCTGGAGTTCGCAGGCTTGCGGAACATCAATTCTTCCGTTCCGTCCGCACTGCCTTCAAACGTCGCAAATGTTGTGGTCACAACTGATTTATTTGGATCACTGGCCGTAGCGGTGAATGCCAACGTGTTACCCGGAGCAACGCTCTTGTTGCCAATCGCCGTCAACACTGGTGGAGCATTCGGCGTCGCAACAGAAGCAACGTTCGAATAGATCGAGTTGCCGTTTGCGTTATAGCTACGGACGCGGAAGTAGTAAGTCGTCTGGGCAGCCAAACCAGTGACAGTGTAAGTCGTGTCGCTGGCAGCATTCGTCGCAATCTGCGTGAACGGTCCTGCCGCAGCGGTCGCACGCTCAATCTTGAACCCAACTTCGCTGTTAGCGTTGTCCGTCCAGCTGAGGTTTACCTTGTCCCACGTTGTTGCCGTCGCCCCTTGCGAGACAGCGGTCAAAGCCGTCGGCGGGTTTGGAGCAGTCGTATCGCTGGCAACGTTAGAAGCAGCGCCGTTACCAGCCGTGTTGTAGGAATACACCTTGTAGTAATACTTGGTATTGCCTACCAGCCCGGTGCTCGCATACGTCGTTGCATTAATGCCAGCGGTGGCGATCTGGGTAAACGTGGTGCCGTCCACAGAACGATAGATCTTAAACCCATCTTCGTTCGGAGCAGAGCACGCCCAGGCCAGATTGATCTGCGCGCTGGAAACAGCCGTCGCGGTCAAACCAGTAGCGCCTGCCGGGATGGTGTCTTTCGTGACATTACTCGCCGTATTAGAGAAACCTGAGTTGCCCGCGGCGTTATAGGCGCGAACACGGAAATAATATCGTGTTCCGGAAGCCAGACTTCCTGCCGTGTAGGCAACGGTATTTGCACCGACGGTCGCGATTTGAGTAAAGCCGCTCGTTGAAGACGTCGAACGCTCAATCTTGAAACCGCTTTCAATGCCGGAGTTGTCTTTCCATGTCAGCTTCAACTGACTGGAGGAAACAACCGCCACAGCGAGGCTGCTCGGGGCCGAGGGCGTCGAAGCCACACCCTTAATACCGTTCATCAAACGGGTCCAGTTCCAATATGGCCCCGGGTCTGTGTGGGAGTTGCAGTAAGGATCGAAAGCATAATTGGCACGCACCCAACTCGGCCATCCAGAATAGCTCTCCTGATTATGTCCGATGACGTGGTTACGGTCTTTAGTCTTGCCGTTCTTATTCATCAGGTGCGTTTGCAGCCCGATGGTGGCGTTATACATCGCATCCGTGTACCAGGCAGGGTTGCTCGCAAACCCTTCATGCTCAGTTCCCCACATGTAATGGTTCCAACAACGGACGTGCCACGCATAGTAGGCTTCACGCACCGCTTGCGCGATTTCACCCGCAGGATTGTCGCCACTGTTGTCTTTCTTACCATTCACGCCGTAGTGAATACTCGCTTGAGTACTGCAGCGCGACAGATACGACATGCTCGACTGGTAGTAACCTTCCATGTCGTGAATGACGACGAAGTTATGGCCGTAGCCCGAGGTGCTGTAATTGCAAGCGACCCATTTCCAAATGGCCGGACCGTAATCCGTACTTGCTTGTGCGATGCCGGAACTGATCAAGCCCGCCGTGACGGCGAGCGGAACCATTTTCCTGGTCCGCGGATGACTGAGGTATGTTTTCATTCTTTCAGGGTTTTGCTGTTCGCCACGACACCAATGCCCCTTTCGGGGGGACACAGAGCACCTGTGCATGGCAAATTCTGGGTAACAGTGGGCAACTCTAGCAGGACAGCACTAATTGAATAGTCGCATGAACGTGTGACACATTTGCCCCGAAATGAGGCAGAAAAACCCGAAGGACGTTTAGGAACGCTCCCCTATTGCACCGTGGCCCGAAACCGGTCGCTGTTACCACTTCGATTCTGCGCTCCGGTGGTACCAAGATATTTCACGACCGCTTCTGTCCGAGAGTTCACGTGTAGTTTCTCGTAAATCCGGCGAATATACGTCCGGACGGTATCCATGCTGATCGACATCGACGTCGCAATCTGTTTGTACGGCCACCCTTTGGAGAGATATTCCAAAACTTCCTGCTCCCGTTGCGACAATGTTTCACCGGGCAGCACCAGACGCGATGGCACTTTGAAAGATTGAACGACTTTCCGGGCGATATGACTAGACATCGGAGACCCACCGCGAATTACTTCTTCCAATGCCTCCATCAGTTTTGCCGGCGGCGTGCTCTTGATTAAATAACCGCATGCCCCGGCCGCCAAAGCTTGAAACACCTGATCGCTATCCTCATAAACCGTCAACATGACGATTTGGATATGTGGGACGACTTCTTTTAGGCGCTCAACACATTCAATCCCGCTCATCCGTGGCAGATTAATATCCATCAAGACGATCTGGGGCCGCTGCCGGGGAATTTCTGAAAGGGCTTGTTCCGCCGATCCATAAGCCCCGAGACATCGAAAGCCAGGGGTTCCATCGATATATTTAACGACGCTATCGCTCAGCTCGAAACTGTCTTCAACAATACAAACAGTCGTATCCATGGCAAATGGGTTGTCGGAAAGCCGGATTCTTTGGGAACTGAGACGAGTTAAACAAACGAGAGGCCCGAATTCAATTTTAACCAAGCACGAGTTTCCACGGGAGAGGCCTAGGGGCAAACCCGATGAGGCGGCCAAGACTTCGGGGATTTTAGAACCGGTATCCAAGCCGGACGAGCGCATTTGTCGCCATGGTTCGTTCGTAGGCGTCCAGTTTGGCATCTTTGCAGACCTTCAACATTACGGGAATCGCTTCCTTCGCCGGTTCACCACATTCGGCCACCACTGCGATTGATTCGGACCGAAAGTTACCCTGAAAGGCTCCGCCAATGTTCTCAATGAGGATTGGCATTACCTTTTCGATGTCGGGCCGGTTAGCAGGCTCGATCGCAGCAATCGCAATCGCCGCGCAACTTTGCACCTCGGACCCGTCAATCAACGCCAAAAGTTTCGGCAGGACAGCCTTTGCCGCAGGTCCAGCGCGTCTAAGCGCGATGCAAGCACACCACTGCACCTGACTGTCTTCGTCATCCAGCTTCCTCGCCACCTCTGCGATCAATTTGGGAACATCGACATAAGATCGGACCTCCGGAGAAAACGCCAAAGTGCCAAGACTATTCACCGCAATACTGCACACATACTTCGATGGATCGTCCAAACTCTTCACCACCGCCCTCACGGCATTAGTCACTTGTGACACATTGCTTTCCTCATACGCACACATCGAACCGAGTGAACTCACGATTTCCAGTCGTACTTGGTCGTTCTTATTGGTGAGTGCTTGAATCGTCGGCACAACATGATCCGGTCCAGTTTTCGATAATGCCGCTCCGATATAGCCGCGCGTATAGCCGGAGTTCAGCAATTCGATCAGCGCCGGAATTGCCGGTTTGGCAACGAGCCCCAGTTCATAACACGCAAGAATCGCGTGGCGTTGCCGTTCTTCCAAAGGAACCGACAAAAACTTTTGCCAGCGTCGCCCCCGAACAAATTCCCGAACCTTCGCCACGAGCCAGGATTCTCGCGCATTTAACATCCAGATGATCGTCGGCAGACAATCTGCACCAACTTTTTGTACAGCGGCCGCTGCGGCGTCGTGAGCCGGCCCAGGTTTCTGGTCGTCCAGATCCATAATCCACTCACCGACAGTGCGACCGTTATAAGTGGGTTCTCGAAGCCTCCAAATAAATACAGTAACCAGCAGAATGAAAATCCCGGTGACGATGAAGATAAGAATCCGTGCCCTTTTCATGTTGTTTCGTCAGCACGTTGGGCAGCCTCTCAATCCGTGTAAAGCGCGAAACAAAATGGCTTGCGCGGGATTTACGTTTCCGAATCAAATTTCAATTGCACTTCCCCGCGAAAGTCATAAACACAATTCAATGAATTCGACCAAGGTCCGAAATGGACTGTGATGAGTTCTTCCTCCTTGCGGTCGCCATTGTCGCAGCGATTTTCAGTCTGCGCATCTGGATCCGGCGGTTCCTCAATCTTTCGAAATTCCCTTCGCGCAAATCGTTTTCTACGTGCCTTGCGGTGGTCCTCTTCGGATGCGTGTTAAGCGTTCTACTCTCGCTTCATCTATGGGCCGATCACGAAGTCAAAAACAGCGGCTCTTATCTTTCACTCCTCACTGCACTCGGATTTGGATGGATCACCATCTTCACCGCACGTCCCGTGTGGCCAGGGTTCAGTCTCGACGAGGACGTTGTTGAGCGACGCAACCCGGCAGCCGTCGCGGCCTCGTGCGGCGCAATCATTGGGATCACATTCGTCTACGCCGGCGGCAGCATCGGCGAAGGCCCTTCACTGTTTAACAATGTCTTTTCGTTCGGCATCGGCAGCATCGCCTTCCTCATCGCATGGACCGCCGCCGAGTTCACAATGCGGATCTCGCGATTGGTTGCCGAAGAGCGAGATCTCGGAGCGGGCATTCGACTTGCAGGCTTGCTCATGGCAATCGGCCTCGTCATCGGCCGATCCGTCGCAGGAACATGGGAATCCACTAACGCAACGACTCGCGACATGCTTGTTGACGGATGGCCATGTCTCCTTCTCGTGGGCCTCGCAGCCGGCGTCGAACCCATGTTTCGCCCGCGAAGAATCGTGCTTTTCCCGTCGGTCACGTGCAGTGGCGTGGTTCCAGCCACAGCCTTTGTTTGTCTAGCGGTGGCCTATGTGGTGTCTCTCGGCAAATGGAAATAAACGATGCAATTCACCGAATCCATTTCTGCTACAAACAGTGTCCCATGGCACGTGGGAACACCTCTTGATCCCGCAACGTTCGCCTCTATTCGCCGCCGCGCCATTCTTGAACATTGCAAATGGGATCCACAGGTTGGAGACGTCTCTACGCTGGCGCCATTTCCTTTAGTCATTGAATCGAGAACATGGCGAACACTGCAGACTCTCGCCGAACAGCTCACGGTCGAAGCACTGTCCGCCGAACAGGAAATTCTAAGCCGCCCTGCTCTCCTCGACCGGCTCGGGCTGCCAAAAGCCCTTCGCAAAGCGTTATTCTTTGCGCCCGCGTTCACACCAACCGCCGCGCGCGTCATGCGGTTCGATTTTCATTTCACGACCAAAGGTTGGCTGATTTCGGAAGTGAACAGCGACGTCCCCGGCGGTTTCACTGAAGCATCCAGCTTTACGCAAATGATGCAGGAGCAGTTCCCCGAAACGGTTGTCCCTGGAAATCCAATCGAACAATGGGCCGACGCTATAGCCGCGAGTGCCGACGGAAATGGTTGCATTGCCTTGTTGTCAGCGCCGGGCTACATGGAGGATCACCAGATTGTTTCCTACGTCGCTAAACATTTACGTCAGCGTAAGTGCCACGTTCAACTGGCGAATCCGCAGCAAATCGAATGGCGCAATGGCGAGGCGCATCTCGACACCGTCTGGCACCGCGGCCGACTGGATGCCATCGTCCGTTTCTATCAAGGTGAGTGGCTGTCGCGACTGTCTGACGCATGCGGTTGGAATCATTTTTTCTCCGGCGGAAATACGCCCGTCGCAAATCCCGGGACTGCCATTATCCCCGAGACAAAACGTTTTCCCCTCGTTTGGGATCAATTGAAAACCCAACTGCCGACATGGAGAAAACTCCTTCCCGAAACGCGCGACCCGCGCGATGCGCCATGGGAAGCCGACGACTCATGGTTGGTAAAATCCTCGCTCTGCAACACCGGCGATACGGTCAGCGTCCGCTCCGCACTCGATGCGCAGAAATGGAAAGAAGTCGTGCGCGACGTTCATCGACGACCGGACGAATGGCTGGCGCAAAAACGCTTCGAACCGATCTGGTTCGAAACACCGCAAGGCCCACAACACTGTTGCATTGGCGTCTACACCATCAACGGCATCGCTGCCGGTGCTTATACGCGAATGACAAATCGTGTCTGTATCGATTTCAGCGCCACCGATGTCCCCCTGCTCGTAACTCGCGAAAACAAAAATGAGTAACGAATACATTTATAATATCTGGGCTCCCATCGATTCGCCGTGGTCGAACTGGGTGAAACCGGTTTTGTTCGCCTGCATGGATTCATGGCCATTGTCAGAAGTCCCATGGTATCCCGAGGAAATCGGTTTCATTCCGCCCGTTGCGGGAACCGTTGCGATCGTCGCCGATCTTCCCGGTGATCGCGGCGTATCAATCGGCATAAGCCTTGCGTTGAACGGGTATCAACCCGTGCCATTGTATAACGCACTTCCCGGACCCACTTTCGAAGAAATCAACAGCTTCGGGTCGCCGATCCCGGTTTCATTGATTGATGTAGCGCCGATCATCAATGCGCTGCGCCGAGGAACGCTGTTTTTGTCCAAACAACCGCCGCCGACAAACGCGCCGCCTGTTTTTCTTCTCGATGCCAATCGACGCGCTGCAACGAGACCGCCGTCTCCCGGAACCTACGACAATCGCTCCATCACGTTTGTTACCGACTTTCCTTCTGCAAACTATCTCTTGTCGCACGGGATCACCGAGGTGCTTTTGCTCCAGGAAAACCGTGTTCATCCTCAATCCGATCTCGCCCACACCCTGCGTCGCTGGCAGGACGGCGGCATCATCATCAAAACAAAGGATTTGTTCAGTCCCATTCCTGCCATTCCGTTGACCGTCGAGAAACCGACATGGTATGGCGCCATCTGGTATCGCGTCCTCGTCGCGCTCGGCCTCCGTCGCAGCGAACTAGGCGGCTTCGGCGGTCTCGTCCCATTCCCCGGCGGCGGTGGCGGATAAGAAAACCGGCCGAAGTTCCGTTCGTCGGATGAGTGAAATATCCATTTTCGATGGAATATTCGTAAGCCGTTGATGTACAGAATTTAAAAACTTACTTCCCTGTGGAAAAATGTTTTTTCAGCCTAAAAAAACATTTTTCCCTGTGGATGGAGGCATTTTCAGACTGAAAATGGACGCTGCCACGGGGAAATGTCCGTTTTCACTCTAAAAAAACGTTCTGCCACGTGGCAGAAGACATTTTCAGCCTGAAAAAACATTTTTCCACAGGGATGAAGGCATTTTCATCCTGAAAACGGACGCTGCCACAGGGAAACGTCCGTTTTTACTCTAAAAAAACGTTCCGCCACGTGGCAGTGGACATTTTCAGGCTGAAAAAACATTTTTCCACAGGGATTAAAGCATTTTCAGTCATGAAACGCCTTCGTCCCTATGGAAGAATTCATTTTTTGTCCTATCCATCGACGATGCCGCATGTCGCTTCACTCCCTCTGCCGAATCGGGTTGAGAAACTTCCGCTCTATCGACTGAAGTCGCCAGACTTTTTGCGCGGCGGCGGGATAGCTCCCACTTTAATGAAGGAAATTGGAACGACGTCGGATCATCGCGATGCGGTTTGTTCGGCGGGGACAGTCGCGCCGATGGTGGCGGCAACCGGTCGGAGATACATCGTGCGATTGGGGAAATCAAACGTCACCTCGTGCCGCGCCA
>CBHWET010000166.1:0-9931 GCA_966112985.1 uncultured bacterium
GGGCGCTCGTGTGCAAATCCGCTCTCCAGAAGCTGATTCCTTTATAACCGCCAGCTGTGGCGGGATTCGGATCGTTGTTCAAAGCATCGAAGAACTCGGTGATATCGGAACCGGGAATGCCCGTCGCATCCGCCTGCGCAATCGGTGCAATCGGCTTGATAGAGTTAACCCACTGACCCGTCAACGATGCCTGCCAGCTACGCCATTCGGTGCTCATGTCGGATACCATCTCCGTCGGTGTCACACCAATGCTGTACCAATAATCCTGTGGCATGACAGTGTCGCAGTAATAACCGAATTCCTTATATGGAAAGCTGCGGTGCAAGCTGATGTAAGGAAAGGGCGCATGTCCCAGCCACTTCGTCGGCCACAGGTTCTTAATGCCCGAGCAGAGCGAAATTGCTTTTGACGGGCCCTGTGTTCCCTGGTGACCGCTTTCCCATTCAGATTCAGCGTCCAAAATGAAACCATCGGCGCCGAGATTGAAACATCGGGTCGCGATGTTGATTTCCCCCTGGATGTCGTCGCCATAAGAACGAGTGTACCCAAAGATTTTCAGGCCTTTCGCGTGAGCGGCGTTAACAAGCGCGCTGGTAAATTGCGGAGTGGAATAACTTCCGTTGAAATTGGTTGAGCCGGTACCCGCTTTCACCACGAACCATTTCAAACCTTTACTGACGTAGTAATCCATGAGCGTGGAGACACTGGTCACGCTGGTCACATGGCCGCCAAGCTTGTTCGTGGCCATGCTCATATAATAGATCCAATCTCCTTTGCCGAGATTTGCTGAATCAACCCCGCCATCGAAAACGGTGGCAGAAGCTGTGTGAACGCTTGCCGATAGCAGCAAGCCAACGATGAGGGTACGTATCAATTTCATAGGGTATGGGCGTTGGCTGGGAGATGGACGCGCAACAACGGCAACGCGTTGGCAGGCGACGAAAACAATTCGTGCGTGGACATGCGATTTCGCTGTTCGCTAATACGGGGAACGATTTATTGCTAACAGAGGAAAGAAAGAGCGTCAATGCAGGCTTTCTCTGATTTTACAAAACCTGCGTTGACGCTTTGCAGGAACTGGACTGGATCAAGTGTTCAACCCTGCATACCCGTTTTGGCCAGTTCCAACCACTTTTTGAACCAATCTGAATCTGTCCAAGTCATGAACTAATTTCCCGCACGGTTTGAAAACCTGCCACCCTGAAGGTTCGGTCGGAAAACTGGATGATACGCTACTGCTTTTCAACACGCGGTGGCGGTTTTTCCCCGCGTTCCCGATCACCATGATGTGGACCGCCAAAACCTTTTTCGCGCATCTTTTCAAAACGTTCCCGGCGCTCTTTCATCATCTGCTCATATTTCTCGCGCTGCTCGGGATTTAACAAAGCTGCAATCTTCTGATGCGCCGTTTCGAAAATCTCCTTCATCCGCGGTTCGAATTCCGAATGCACCTTGCGCATCTGTTCGCCCGATTCCACAAAAACCTGATGAACATTCGTTTGCTGCTCGGGTGTGAGGTCGAGATTTGAAACCAATTCCTTTTCCATGCGCTCACGGACATTGTCCACCCGCTCCCGCGCGAATTTTGGATCAAGCCTCGCGCGATCCAAGCCTCGGCGAATAGCCGTCCGTGTTCCCATCACACCAACAGCGATGCCGGCGAAGAACACCAAACCGATCACCAGCCATGGTTTCAGACCTTTCATCAGTTCAATCTTAGTTCGATGCAAACAACCATTCTTCAGCAGCCTGTTGCACGTCAGCCGTTGTCGTCGGCTCAGGCTTGTCGAAATAAAACTCTGTCGCCACGCAAATACCAATGATCACGATCGCTGCCGCAGCGAGACGCGGAAACAATTGATTGAGCTGATCGAAAATGGACGGGCTGTAACTGCGGCGGCCCTCGCGTCGTATGGCAGATAAAATGTTCTGGTCGAAATTGAACGGCACCTCTGGCGCCTGTTCCTTTCGAACGGCTGCAAACAAACTCTGGATCTTTGAATCTTTCATTTCTTCTGCTTCTCCATCTTCAGCAAAGCATTTTTTAACTTCGCACGGGCGCGAAATGCCCTCACTCGAGCTGCCACACTCGACCATCCCGTTATCGCCGAGATTTCCTTCACTGTCTTACCTTCAATCTCCTGCAAAGTCAGCACCAGCCGTTCTTCGGCCGTCAACTCGCGCATCGCCAGCTCGAGTATTTCCCGCGCCTGTCCTGGCTCCAGCTCGCTCCGCTCATCTTCATTGTGCAGCCAATCGAGGGCGTCCTCTCCCAAATCGTCAAAGCCGATCTCGTTACTGGTGCGCTTCTTCTTGCGCAGATGATCGAGTGCAACGTGCGTCGCAATCCTCGACAACCAGTGCGAAAACGGCGCCCGGCCGTCGAACTGATCCAGCGCTTTCCACGCCTTCACAAAAGTATCCTGCGCCAGGTCTTCGATCAGGTGCGAATCCTTCTCGTACCGATACAAAATTGAAAAGACCAGCCCCTGATGAAGACGGATGATTTCGCCGAAGTCATCCGGCGAACCGCTGCGAATTCGCGCCAGCAATTCCGCTTCATCTTTCACCGTTTCGATTTCAGCGACCGCGCTCACCTTCTGTCGAGCGTTTAATCGTTACCGACAAGTTCATTTCATGCCGGGCGATTCGTTCCATGCATCATTTCTCCAGGAATTCGCCAACGCGTTTCAGGATGCTGATCGCGGCTTCGTCTGTCTTCTCTTCAAATTGCTTTACCTTTTCGATTTGTTCATCGGTCAGGATCGGCGCAATTTTGCCATTAAGTTTCAATCGTTCCACGGCGAGATCAGTCTCGACAGCAGCGACTTTCTTTGCGGCTTCACGAACCGCAGCTTCAGAAGCATTCTGCGCATGAATCGCGTCACGCAGCGCCTTCCGGCTCTCGTGCAAATTCTTCAAAAGAGGCACGAGCGTGTCTTTTTCCGAACGCAATTCGGTTTTGATTTTTGAAACCTGATCATCCGTCAGACCCAGCTTCTCCACGATTTGTTGAAAGACCGGTCCACCATGACGACCAAGACGTTCGGCGGGTGCAGCCTGCGCACGGTAAACGGCAAAGCCCCCGGCAATAACAGCCACAGCAGCGAATACGGCGAGAAATCGTTTCTTCATATATGTAAATACGCACGTACAACGGAGAATGTTACAGGATTTTGGAGGCTATCGACCGAAGCTCGATGTACGAATGCGATCGGCACGTTTAAGACGCAGCCGCCCTGTTCGCCCTCTCTCTTCCGCTGGCACAGCGGAGGAGAGAGCCGGAGAGAGGAGGCGCCTCAAAAACGTTGATCGTCGTGAAACGTTTTCGACGAATCAGCCGACAGGCAGGTGTTAACAAATAACGGCGCGCGAATCTTTTTTTCGCATGCTCCTCTCCCTAACCCTCTCCTCGCGAAAAGCGTTCGCGAAGAGAGGGAAAAGCAACGTCTTTTCGCTTTTTTAGCGTCTACTTTATGTTGAAGCTGCTGTGAAGTTTTGGCCCCGAACCAAGAAACCCAAGACAGCTTAACCGATCACTTCGTACACAAGGAACAATTCGTCGCCCACGCGCTTCATGGACTTCATTTTCATCTGTGTCGCTTCAGCGAGCTTCTTTGCCCCCTCACCATCCGCCAACGTTGGAGCGTCACGTCCGCCAAAAACAACCGGCGAAATCGTGAGGTAAAGTTCGTTAACAACTTTCGCGCGAAATAGCGACGCATTGACTTCTCCGCCGCCCTCGCACAGCAGGCGGTTCACGTTCCATTTTTTCTTCAACCACTTCAGCGCAGCGACAAAATCAATCTGCAACTCCCCAAAGCTTTCGACCGCATCGGCCAACTCACGCAGCCGTTTCACCTTCTTCCCTGCACGTTCCGTGACAAGCACGACAATCGGCGAGAACCGATGTTTAAAAATCTCCGCATTCGGATCGATGCTTCCTGAACCGGTAACAACCACGCGAAGGTTGTATTCAGCCAGCCCATTCTTCAGACGCATCTTCCGGTATTTTTCGCCACCCGGCCCGAGATCGATGGGAAAAGAATTGAGAGTCTTGGCACCACACATCACCGCGTCCGCCTCCGTACGCAGCTTCAGCAAGAGCTCCTGATCCAGATCACTACTGAACTGAATATATTTATCGTGCGTCGGCGCGATCTTCCCGTCCGCCGTCGTGGCAACATTGAGATAAACAAAAGGCAACCCAGCTCGCATTTCTTTCACCGTAGCACGAGTGCAAGGCACTGGGAAGAACCGCCACTATCACAAAAAAAGAGGCACGCGTACTTAAACGCGTGCCTCCGTGTTCCTGGCGCCCTATCGCCTCTAGCCCATCGCCCCTCGCCTTCGTTTTTTACGCCGTGAGAATGGTCACCGCTTCAGAACGTTGACCTTCGCCGCCGTTGTTGACCGCTGAGACAACGATGTCGATTTGTTTGCCGCTGGGCAGGTTCTCGATCGTGAAATCGAGGTCCGCCGGCGAGCCAACAAGGACGTAATCTTCGTCGACGCCCTGCACACGTTTGAACACGTGGTAGTACTGAGCGCGTGCCGTGCTGTCCCATTTCAACGCCGCGGCCGTAGGGCCAATCAGTGTTGCGGTGACATGCTCGACACTATCGGGCGTTTCGAAAGCGTCGGGCATATTGAAGCCAAACGCCTTCCAACGTTGATCGAGACCGTCGAGGCGCATGTGCAACTCTTGAATGAGATCACTCAAGCGTTTCGACAATTGCTTCGATTTCTCGTCTCGAACCTCCATCAACTGACCCACGATGACTTCCTGTTGCGAGATGGCATTCACCGCAGCGGTGAGCTGGGTGAAGAGTTCATCCGCCTTGTCGGCAGTGATGTCTTTGCTCTCAACTTCCATGGCCGGGTTAGAGGTCAGGAAGTTTTTGAACGCGAGCAACACTGGAGTCACTTCGTCGTAAGCGCGTGGGATGGTCAATGAACCAACCAGGCCGGTATTATCCCAGCTTTGATTGTATTCTGAACCCAGCGCCGGCTTGAAGTTATCGCGACCCAACGTGAGGAACGAACGACTGGTCTCGAGTTTGGTGCGAGCGGTGTCGCGGCGTGTGGACAATTCGGTTTTGCCGTTGCCATGCGCTACGATTGCATCGACCAACGCATCGATATCAGCGTTGATGTTCACTTGTTTGTTTTGTAACAGCGGTAAGGCTGTTTCGAATAAGCTCGCGCCGAAGGCCGCTTTGTTCGCGGCAGCTAACAACGCTGCTATGGTTTGTGGTACTGTATTTTTCATTTTCTTTTTTCCTTTCGTTTTGTGGCTTCCACCTTGAGAGGCAGCTTCACGAATTCACGCGGTTCATAACTCCGCGTTTATTGAATTCTGAATTCTGTTTCTCCTGGCTTCCGCCGCTGTGCATTGCTTCCCGGTGCTAATCGAAAAAATAGAAAACAGTTCTACGTTCCTCTCAGCGCGAACACATGTCCGCAGGTTTTAGGCAAGCGTTTCATCTTTCCGCGTTCCGCGTTCCGACTTCCGCGTTTACCCGCCCATCCGTTCCACAATGCGATTACTAACTGTCAGCTGCCGTCAGGAGTTCTTTATTCTGACTCCTGAATTCTGGCTTCTGACTTCTCTGCATGCGCCGCAGGCCAAACGAACTTCAAACTTCAAACAGTTCAAACTTCAAACTGGCTCGCGGAGCGAACCCGAAGCACTATCGCTGTCGGCCACAAACAACATGTCTGTTAACCCGCGACTGGGTGGGGTTTCTAAGTCCACTCCGGTCTTCGTGTGTTCGTCGGAACGAATTGCGTTCCATCGAACGGGAAACAGTTTTTCACAAAAACAGGCAGGGGGGTGATGACAAGATTTAGGCGAAGTCGTGTCACCACCTGCGACCCCTGATTTTATTGGGTGCAATTGAGTTTCGGCCTTTTTAAAACGCCGGATTTTAAGGGCATCTTTTGGGCTCTTTTTGAAAGAAAAGAAAATATCAGACACGCATTTGCCGGGATTGACCCCATTTTGAGCGCAAACGGAACGCGGCTGCGTCGCAGACCAGTCGCAGCAATGGTCGGCGATTAGCAGTGTTCGGACCTCGAAGCCTGAGCTCCGATATTGTGTTGCTGCGGATGGTCTACAAACACAGCCGCGCTCTGGAAAGCCCGCAACCTCTCCGGCGACGGTTCGAGTGGAAAATTACGTCTAAAAATGGCCTCAATTCTGTAACTCACTGTAAAACCGTCAGTTGCAACTTCGTTTTGGAGCCCTTTTCGATTTTAGCGCGTTTTTCCGGAATGACGGCGCTGGTAAAAATCGAAAAGAGGTCCTCCGTTACTTTGACGAGAGCGGCTAAAATCGAAAAGGGCTCCTCGTCAAAGTGACGCGGCCGTCTAAAACAGAAAATGGCTGTCCGTCAGATTGACGAAGCCGTCCAAAATCGAAAAGGGATGCTCAGCTACTTTGACGAGAGCGTCTAAAATCGAAAAGAGCTCATTGTCAAAGTGACGGGACGCGCTAAAACAGAAAAGAGGTGCTCCGTCACTTTGGAATTTTGCTCCAAAATCGAAAATGGCGCCGCCGTTAATCTGGAAATATCGTCCAAAATCGCCCAGCGATTCCGGCTATTTTAACTTGTTTGAGAGAAAATGCGGTCGATTCCAAACAATAGCGTCGGAATGCCCCCAAATAAGTTAAGGCTTCAAATCACATGCATTCGCCACATTCGAAAAGGAACACGGCCTGCAACGACGTCAATTTTTGGCGCACCTTAGATGTTCCAGATAGCTATCGACAGTCCGTTTCGCCATAGTACGCTCGACCGTCGTAATGATATACCGCCGATTGTTCTCTACATTGAGCTTTCGGGTGTACCCCCAAATGAGAATACTTGGCTATTTGTTACTGGCTATAGGTCTTGGCGCAATCCATTGGAAAATGTTGCAGGCACGAGATGTGACTCTCAGCGCAACTTACAAACAGCTGAAAGCACAAGAACAGCAGACTTACACGCGGCAGGAGGTCATTACTGCATGCACATACGCTTCGCGAGAGACTTGGTCAAAGTCTGCACCTTGGTTCGCATATTGCGGCTGGGCGTTAGCGGCGAGCGCAGTAGTTTTGGATTTGAGGACACGTCGAAAGTCCTAACAATAATCATTAGAGATATCGGAGTCCTGCCGCATTAAGGCACTTACACACAATGAGCGATAGATTCGATATCCGCCAGATGGTTGAGGAATACAGCGCGTTGCCGATGGAGCGTCTTCAGGTCTGGCAGAGTTTTGATGAGGTTTACTTCTCCAAGATGCAGCGCGGAATTATTTTTGTCTTCGCTGCATGGAGCGCGCCCTCAGTCATGAGTTTCCGGCGGTTTACGGAGGTGCTGAAGTCGATCGACACCGATTCTGCCGACATCATTGTTTTGGACATCGACTGTCTGACCAAGGGTGCGAACGAGCAGCTTTTCGGCTCACCAACTTTCCACCCTGGCGGCGCTGGAGAAATCATTTGGATCCGCAACGGTCGTGTCGTAGCACTTACGCTGGCGCACAGTGCGGCGGATTCTTTGATTGAGCAACACACGAGAGAATTACTTGGTTAGCCGTCCCACGTTGGTTAGCTAACGAATCCACTCGTGACGAAACGCCGCTCCATTTGTCAGATTTGAAAAAGGGCAATTCAATGCGTGAGCTGACATTACTCGAAACTGGTTATCTGTGCGGAGCGCTGCTTCTTTCCCTCGTGTTGCCACTGATCATGAGTTTTCGCGGACCACAAGATCCGATAGCGCGCAAATCTTGCCTGACGACGGTCTGGGCCGGGCAGACGCTACTCGCGTTGGCCGGGGTCGCCATATTTGCCTCAGCGAAGGTCGCACCTTATGCGGCCGTTTTCGGACTCTTCAGTTGCATCATTTGTGCGCTCCTGTTGCTGCGACAAGTCCAGCCACCAATTAAGGCGTGAGCGGAGAACCACCGCACCTTACGCCCCTTGCCAGGCTCACAATGTTGCGGACGTGGTTCGGCCGCATCGCATCTCGAAAAAGTTTTTCGTCCAGAAAATGCTGGTGGCACATGCGCTGCTAATCCTTGTGGCGGAGGATTATGCAGTTTTCTTTTACTCGAAGTTTACTCACATACTTTGTCTTGTTTGTGCTGCTCGGTTTCACCGCAGAGATGCACGCCACTACGTATTTTATTAGCGCCACCGGTAATGATTCCAATTCTGGAACAGCGACGAATGCCGCGTGGAAAACTGTCACAAAAGTGAACAGCAAAGCATTTACGGCGGGGGACGAAATACGATTCGAAGGCGGAAAAAGCTTTAGCGGGCAACTTTCTTTCGATGCAGCAGACAAAGGCACAACGAACAATCGCATCGTCATTTCTTCTTACGGAAATGGGCGAGCTACAATTAATGGCGGGAATGGCTCTGCGTTTTACGCGTACAATTTTGCGGCCGTTACGATTTCAAATCTGAATTTTGTCGGCGCCGGCGCGGGTAACACTGCCGATGGCGTTGTGTTCTATGGCGACCTGGCGGGTGGCGCAAAACTTTCCGGAATCACGATCGACAACGTTGACGTCAGCGGCTTCGGCAAATGCGGCATTAACATGGGGACGTGGAATGGTTCCACGGCTTATCGGGATGTGCGAATCACATATACATCGATGCACGACAATGTTCAGGCAGGCATGGGCACGTATGCTCAGGTTGCGAACGCGAACGAAAACTTCTACGTAGGACACTGCGTGGCTTTCAACAACTTTGGCAATCCGGCTTCAGCAAAAAACACCGGCAGCGGCATTGTCTTGGGGGACGTGAACGGAGCGATTATCGAGCGCTGTGTCGCCTATGAGAATGGAAAAAACAACTTCGCCGGTTCGGAAGGGCCCGCTGGCATCTGGTGCTACGACTCAACGAACGTCGTCATTCAATACAACGAATCGTTCCGCAACCATACTGCGACTGTCGATGGCGACGGATTCGATCTCGATATCAACGTAAAAAACTCCGTCATGCAGCACAACTATTCGCATGACAACGACGGCGCTGGATTCCTGCTGTGCGCAGGGCCGAGTAATGACGGAAACATTGTTCGTTACAACATCAGCCAAAATGACGGACGAAAAACCGGCTATGGTGCAATCCATAGCTACGGCGCCGTCAGTAATGCGAAGATTTATAACAACACAGTGTACCTGAGCCAAACAACGGGAAATCCGCGTGCGGTTTGGCTCTATTCAGCGACGACGAATGTTCGTGTCTATAACAACATCTTTTTAACAACGGGCGGCGCTCGATTACTGGACGTTGGCGCAGGACAAAGTGGTCTTTTGTTCCAGGGTAATGATTATTTCACCAGTGGCAGTGCGTTCAGCATTGTCTACAACGGAACGAGCTATTCCTCTTTCAACGCGTGGCAAACGGCAACAGCACAGGAGAAATTGAATGGAACGAACGTCGGCTTGAACGTCGATCCAAAGCTCCTTGTTCCTGGAACTGGCGGGACATTCACAAACGCGGATGCGCTCGCGACATTGTCGTCGGTATATTCGCTACAGGCCAGTTCGCCGCTGATTGATCGCGGGGTTAACGCGGGCACGGTGACCGGGTTTACTGGAAAGGATTTCTTTGGCAACTCCACTCCTGCTGGGAACGGTTACGACATCGGTGCCGGCGAACGCGTTTCGACCACCGTTACCCGTCTGGCGCCAGTTATTCAGTCCGCCAACCGCATCCAATTGACTCTCAGCGGACCGTCTGGAAAAACCAACGTCGTTGAGGTGACGACAAACTTTGTTCGGTGGGATGTTCTCACAAATGCGGTCAATGTTTCGGGAACCGTGACATTCACGGACTCCACAACTAACTCAAAATCAAAGTTTTATCGGGTTCGCGCTCTTTGATTTTCGCAAAGGTGCGACTGGCATCGGTGCTGCTAAAGGA
>CBHWET010000167.1:0-9902 GCA_966112985.1 uncultured bacterium
TTTTCCAGGAGCGGAAAATTACGATTTATCGATTGTACCTGTTTTTAGGGACCTCTAAATCAGTGACTTACGACAATTTTGTGTTTGCTTCGTTGTTTTGATCTTTTTGACGTGAATGGAAAGGGAAAGATCGGTCGGAGGCTTTAAAGCAAACGTTACGAAGATATGAAACGATGGAGATAACCCTCGAATAAGTTTCTTCGGTTATGCCGTTCTGAAAATTCTGGCCTTGCCGTTAGGTGTTTATTTGGGCCATCATCCAAAGTCACCTACGACGGGGTATGCAGGCACTTACCACAAAAATATTGGTTCCAGAGTTTCGTCCTGGCCAGGCAAAACGCGAACCGATGGGCAACGATCCAGAGGGAATATTGGGGTTCGAGCGCAGCGGATATCCGATGTGCATCATGGATGAAGAAACACTCAGGTTCATGGCGGTAAACGCGGCGGCTGTAGAGTTGTACGGATACTCGGATGAAGAATTTCGTTCGCTAACACTGCATGACATCCGTCCAAACGAGAAGCCCGAGGTGCTCTTTGCTGAGTTGGAAAGCGTCCGTAACAGCTCGAACGGAACATGGTACTCCCGAATCACGCGGCATCGACGTAAGGACGGCACGTACATGGAGGTGCAAGTTACGCGCAGCCTGATCGAGTTCATGTCGCGGCCAGCCTTGCTTTGCTCGCTGGAGAACGTTTCCGATCGCGTCCACGCTGGAGACAGTGCGGCATTACCAATTGAACTCAATGCAATGATCCAGCGCCGAGCTGCCGAGTTGTGGGCGGCAACGTTGGAATTGAAGCTGGAGATTGCCGAGCGTAAACGCCTGGAGCGGCGGAATGCCGCGTTCCTCAAATTGGGCCAAAGTTTGAGCACGGCGACCACCCCGTATGACGCGGCGAAGATTATTGCAGATATCGCGCTGGAATTATTTGGTTGGGATGCGTTTTCGCTCGATTTGTTTGCTGCTAAAACGGGCGAGACAATGCCCATTCTGTATTATGACACGCTGAATGGGCAGCGGACGGAGGTAGTGGTCGAAGCGCCCCCAGAAATTTTAACGCAGCGTGCCTTGCACATCATTCGTCGAAACGGGGAACTCATCCTCAGAGGAAATTCGAACAAATCGTTGCCGGTGCCGATGCATTTCGGGGACATGACGCGTGACTCTGAATCATTGATGTTCATGCCGATTCAGAGCCGCGGCAAGCCGATCGGCACCTTATCTGTGCAGAGCTACACCGCGAACGCCTACACCAAAGACGATTTACACACATTTCGTGCGGTCGCGGATCATTGCGCGGGTGCCCTCGAGCGTATTTCCGCCGAGCAATCGTTGCGTAAATTCGAGGAACGGAACACAACATTGCTCACCACATCAAACCTGCGCCTGCAGTTTGAGATTAATCGACGATATCTCCTGGAAAAGCGAAATGAAGCGTTGTCAAAACTCGGCCGCAGTTTGAGTGTTGTCACAACGGCGAAGGAAGCTGCATGGGTTATTGCGACCGCCGCGGATGAGTTGCTCGGCTGGGATTGCTGTTGTCTGCAGTTATACTTTCCTTCAGAAAAGAAAGTGGTGCGCATCCTTAACATCGATGCGATTAACGGCCAGCGTTGCGAAGTCACCCCCGTCAAACACACCGAGCTGACGCCGACTTTAGGCAAAGTTCTGGAGGAGGGGCCGCAGCTGATACTGCGTCAGCCGCCAATTACGTTTTCGGATGAAACGCATCCCTTTGGGGACGTGCGCCGTGCGTCAGCTTCTTTGATGTTTGTGCCAATTCGCCAGGGTGAAACGGTCAAAGGATTTTTTTCGATTCAAAGCTACACGATCAATGCGTATACGCCGGAAGATCTGCAGACACTGCTGGTGCTGGCGGATCATTGCGAAGGGGCATTGGAACGAATACGCATGGAGAACGCGCTATTGCAAAGTGAGGCGCAGAAAAATGCGATGTTGTCCGCTGCGAACAGCAAGCTCCAACGGGAAATCGCACAACGCCATCGTTTGGAAAAAGAGCTCCTGGAAACGGCAGATAATGAGCGGAGGCGTATTGGACAGGATTTGCACGATGACGTCGGCCAGCAACTTACTGGTATCAATTTGCTCGCACAGGGGCTCGCATTGAAACTGGCGGCGAAAAAGTTGCGAACTGAATCAACGGAAGCATTGCGCATTCGACGGCTGACGGTGCAAACGTTGCAACGGGCGCGAGCATTGGCCCATGGCCTTGCGAGTTTTCAATTTAATGAGAATGACCTTGTTTCATCTCTTGAAAATCTGGCCGAACGCACACGAAAAAGTTTCAAGATTTCCTGTGATGTCGAAGTGAAAGGGAAGGTGATTGCGTTGCAAACCGAGGTCGTGCGGCAGCTTTATTGCATCACGCAGGAGGCGCTGACGAATGCTGTCAAGCATGGCCGCGCGCGACGCATTCACCTTGAGGTTACGTTCTCCAGGAAGAAGGTCGTGCTCGTTGTGAAGAATGATGGCAGGCGCTTTGTTGCACAACGGAAAGAGAGCCACGGCATGGGACTTCGGATCATGGAATATCGCGCCAGCGTTATCGGCGCGGTGTTACAGGTTCGTGCGAATGGAACTCGCGGCGCGGTGTTGAACTGTTCTTTGCCACTCAGCGACGCGATCGTTATGACTACGCGAAAGTAGATACGCATTCGCGCTTCGGTTTTCCCAGCATTGACAAAAGTTGTTTGCCGCTCAAATTCGCGCAATGAACCTCAATGAGGCACAAAAAGAAACCGTCAGGAACTGGATTAAAGACGGCTTAAAACTTTCAGAGATACAAACTCGTCTGGCATCGGATCTCGGACTGAAGATGACTTACATGGAAGTTCGTTTCTTGATCGACGATTTAAAACTGCAGCCACAGGACAAGACGCCAGAAAAACCAGTCGAGTTGAAGCCTGCGCAGAATCCGCCTCCCGACGCGGGTCAGCCCGATATGGCTGAAGATGAACCGGAAGAATTTCAGCCGGAACCCGCAGGACCTGCCGGTTCAGTTACCGTGGTGGTCGATCAACTCGCTCGCCCCGGTGCGTTGATTAGCGGCAAGGTGACATTCAGTGACGGCAAGAGTGCATCTTGGCAGCTCGATCAATATGGCCGGCTCGGCGTTGCACCCGAGGAAAAAGGTTATAAACCTTCTCAACCGGATCTGATGACATTCCAGGCGGAGTTGCAAAACGCGCTCGCTAAAATGGGTTTTTAGGTTGATTAAGGAAGCACATGCTTAAACGGACACCTCTTTTTTCCGCACATCAAAAGCTCGGCGGGCGCCTCATTGAGTTCGGCGGGTGGGAAATGCCGGTTCAATATTCAAGCATTACCGACGAGCACCTCGCGGTGCGAAACGCAGCAGGACTATTTGACATCTCTCACATGGGCGAAGTCGCGGTTAGCGGAAGCGCCGCAGCGGATTTCCTTAATTTTGTGCTCACGAACGACATCCGGAAACTTTCGGTGGGGCAGGGGCAATATACATTGATGTGCAACGAATCGGGCGGTGTTGTAGATGACCTGTATGCGTATCGGCTCGGCGAAGCCGATTTCTTTCTGATCATCAATGCGTCGAGAATCGACGACGATGTCGCATGGTTACAGCGCAACTGGGCGACGTTTGCGCGGCGCGACGAGGTGCAGATTAAAAATTTATCCGACAAATATGGCGCTATTGCGGTGCAGGGGCCGCGGGTCGCTGAATTCATCAACTCCGCAATTCCTGGTGGAACCGCGAACGTGATGAAACTCGACCGGGTGACGGACTTGAAAAAGAATGAGATCGGAAAATTTCATTTCGATGATGATCATATCTATGTCGCACGCACGGGGTATACTGGTGAAGACGGATTCGAGATTGTCGCGGCCGCTGAATTGTTAATTCCAATCTGGAATGCGTTGCTCGAAAATGGCCAAAAAACGGGCATCAAACCTTGCGGACTCGGGGCTCGCGACACGCTTCGTACTGAGGTCTGCTACCCGCTCTATGGGCATGAACTGAATGACACGACTACACCAATCGAAGCTGGCGTAGGATTTTTCGTGTCGATGGATAAGGGTGATTTCATCGGACGGTCCGTTTTGGCCGATCAAAAGGCGAATGGAACAAAGAAAAAACTCGTTGCTTTCAAGATGACCGACAAGTCAGCGCCGCCACGTCCGCATTATCCGATCTGGAGTACGGGCGTTGGCGCACAGAATGTTGGCGAAGTTGTCAGTGGGACGCAAAGTCCTTCGATGGGGGTGGGAATTGGGCTCGGTTACGTCCCGCGTGAACTCGCGAAAGCTGGAACAGCGATTGAGATTGAGATTCGAGGCAAGAAGGCACCAGCTATCGTGGTTCAAAAACCGATTTACAGGAAAAGTTGAGCGGTTTGTGGATTGCACGAATGGGAGAAAACGTTTTCAATCCGCCGAAGCTGCATAAATCTGCGATAACAATATGAGTTCACAAGTTCCTTCGGATTTAAAATATGCCAAGTCGCATGAGTGGGTGCGAGTGGCAGGCGACGTTGCGACGGTCGGTATTACGGACCATGCACAACATGAATTGACGGACGTGGTGTTTGTCGAGTTGCCGGCGGCAGGCCGAAAAGTAAAAGCAGGGGAGGCGTGCGCGGTGGTCGAATCAGTTAAAACGGCCAGCGACATTTATTCACCGGTGAGCGGCGAGATTATCGAGGTCAACAAAACGGTTGCGGACAACCCTGCATTAGTGAATACCGAACCGTACGGCAATGGCTGGTTCTATAAAATCCGCTTATCGCAACCCGGTGAGGTCAATAATCTTCTCAGTCCCGGCGATTATTCGAAGCAAATCGCCTGATCAAGGCGCGAATATCGCACGGATGAATTGAGCTTCGTTCGAAGCTTCGATTGAGATCGGTTGGGGCGAGTTCGTGAGGTAGGTAGTGAGTGTTGGAGCCCACTCGATCAAATTTGTTGAGCTTTGGATGATGTAATTGAAATTGGTTACTCCACTCAATAAGCAATTCAATTGAGTACCTGTATAGGTCGGAGAAGTCAGTGCGGGAGGCTCGATGATCCGGACGTTTTGCAAAGCCCTTGTGGTCGCTTGATTTGTGCCGGGCGGTGAGAATGCCCGCCAGATGCTGTCGTAATTATCGACCGAATAAAGATTCCCGACATTGTCCCAGGCGACATCCCGACGGTCGTGCCCCAAAGCGACAGTAATCGTGGTAACATTTGTTCCAGTTGCGGCATCGAGTACCTCAATCCTCCCCCCTTCACGCAGAGCGACAGCGACCAACGTTGCACTGCGATTCACGGCAACGCCGAAGGCTCCTTGAAAATTATCCGGTCCGCCGACCTTCCAATTTGCGGCAAGTTCCGGATTTCCCGATTCATCGTAAGCTGGAAACTGAAAGACTTTGTTCGCCGTGTCAGCTGGGTTCGCCCGGTACTGGACCGGGTAAATATTGCCATTCGTATCGACGCAAACATCGTAAGGGTAGAGGTTCAAGTCTGATCCAAACCCCGCTTGAATGATTGTGGTGCCCAAATCATCTGCTGCGACGGCGCCGTTTGTTGTGACATTCCAACGACGGACGCCAACGCTGTGCGCGATGGCGGCATCCTGATTGAAGCTGATGTCGGCCATCCAGATTTGTGTGTTCGTTCCTGTGCCGGTAATGAATGGGCCGCTGAGGTTGGCATAATTGGTCGCGCCTGTGTTTGGATTAACACCTACAATTGGCCAGTTGCTCGGGCCAAGGACGATTTGATAGTTTGTTGAAATCAACTGGTCGAACGCAATGACGATACCGTTGCCGGTCCAATCATTGACGTAAACTTTATCATCAGCCGAGACCTCAATCTTCCACGGGCTAAAAAAGTCGCCCGCCCAGGGATATCCACCGTCGCTGAACTCCCCTTCCTCGGCAGCGCTTGCGTCGGCATTAAGTTTCAAAACCCCAACGTGGTCGCCAGGTTCGGTCGAGCGACTCGGGTTTGCATGAGAATTACCAACGAATATGCGGCCATAGAACGGGCTGTTAGAATTGCAATTTACTGCGATGGCGCGGGGCTCCCATACGAAGCAGCCGGGTTGGGAATCATCGGTGATTTGAGTCCAGTCCAAATAACCATTCGACTTCGCCGTGATTTGGACGGAATAGACTCCATTTGTGACTGGAACGCTGCCATCGTCATTGCCGTCCCATATCACTGTATTATGCCCCCTTGAAATGCCATTCGTTGAAGTAACATCGAATGTCCGGATGACGTTAGTGCCGGAAAATATTTCAATTGTTACGATCGACGCAGGTTCATTGAGAATGTAGCTAATGGTAACCGCGCTTCCTTGGGTAGAATAGGCGTTCGTGGCTGATCCTTGCAGCCTGATAGCCGTTGCATAAACGTTGGCGTCCGCTGGCTGCCAAGAACAAAGGTAAAGGAAGATTACGTAAAACCAAATCGTCAAACCCGAAGCATATCTCTCAAATGCACGAAATAAATTCATGGCCGACGGGCAGTCGACTTATTAAACCACCCCAAACCCCTTACTCACAAGCTATTTAATCGCTTAACCCAGTGAGCCTGCGAGACATTGATGCAACAGTCGAGAATAGAATTCAGACGTGGCGGACGAATAAATAAAGAAATGATAGTATACGAGAAATACAAAAAGACCTGGGAACAGTGTGCCGAAGATAATGTCACGCCAGTTTTTTTTCTTTGGCTTGATTTCCTGGCTCTCCTTCAGCTTTACGCCGTCGATTTTTCGAATGTCGACCTTTCGGCTGCGGTGGGAACGCCCATAAAACTCCGTCTCGATACTCATAACGTCTGCAAAAGTGATTTTAGCACGGCTTGTGCCGCGATCGACGTTGCTTGTCACAAAAAAGTATTGACTTAAGTATAATATCAATCAATGTATCCGCATTCGTTGATGTAACGAATCTCATTGCGAGTGGCTGAGGGACTGGCCCTGTGAAGCCACGGCAACCGGTAGCGGTGCGTTTCCGCGACGTCCAGGTGCCAATTCCAGCTCAAATCTTAGAGATTTGGGGAAAATGAGAAGAGCGCAGGAACTTTAACCTCTTCTCACAATGGGAAGAGGTTTTTTGTTTTAGCGCACCGTTATAAGTCGAAAGAGAATTTATGGATAAGCACAACAGTTTCATGAAGGCCCTGAAATGTCGCGAATGCGGTCGAGAATACCCGCTTGCTGCGACGCATGTTTGCGAATTTGACTTCGGTCCACTCGAAGTCGTCTACGATTATGAGAAGATCAAGGGGGTTCTGACCCGCTCAGCCATCGAGTCGCGACGCAAAAGCATGTGGCGTTACCGGGAGCTGTTGCCCGTCGCTGGTGAGCCGACCGTTGGCCTCGAGGTTGGTTATACGCCGTTGATCAAAGCTGACCGACTGGCTAAGCGTCTGGGTATCCGAGAGTTGTGGATTAAGAACGATACGGTCAATTACCCGACGTTGTCTTTCAAAGATCGCGTGGTCAGTGTAGCCCTCAGTCGAGCAAAAGAGCTGGGTTTCACCACCGTTGCCTGCGCGTCAACAGGCAACCTCGCGAACTCCGTAGCCGCAAATGCCGCTGCAGCTGGCCTGAAAGCTTATGTTTTCATCCCGTCGGATCTTGAGCAGGGTAAAGTCGTCAATTCGCTCGTTTACGGTGCGAATGTCGTTGGGATTAAAGGGCATTATGACGAAGTGAACCGTCTTTGCGCCGAAATCGCGGGTAAATACGGGTGGGCATTCGTAAACGTCAATATGCGCCCGTACTATGCAGAAGGCTCCAAGAGCATGGGCTTTGAAATTGCCGAACAGCTCGGCTGGCGCGTGCCGCAGCACACGGTCGTTCCGATGGCTTCTGGGTCTTTATTAACAAAGATACAAAAGTCGTATCAGGAATTGACGAAGCTCGGCCTCGTTCCAAGCTCGAAATATTCTGTTCATGGCGCGCAACCCTCCGGTTGTTCACCGATTTCCGTCGCGCAAAAGGCCGGCCTGGATTTCTTCAAGCCAGTAAAGCCAAATACAATAGCCAAATCGCTCGCGATCGGAACGCCCGCTGACGGGTTTTACGCATTGAAGGTAATGAAAGAAACCGGAGGGGCTGCTGATGACGTCACAGACGACGAAATCCGCGAAGGCATCAAACTGCTCGCGGAACACGAAGGAATCTTTGCTGAAACTGCCGGTGGAGTGACGGTCGGCGTTGCCAAAAAGCTCATCGCATCGGGTAAAATTCCGGCGAATGATTCGGCTGTCCTGTGCATTACCGGCAATGGTTTGAAGACCCTCGATGCGGTTGTCGGTCATGTTGGCGCAACGCGTGAGATTCGTCCGAGCCTAAGAGAATTCGAAACCCTTCTCGACGCCGAAAACAAGACGACCATCAATTCGTAATCTTTATGGCCGTTAAAGTGTGCACCCAGGAACCGCTGAAAAAGCTGTTGGATAACCAACCCGTCATCGAGGTGTCGGGTGAAACTGTTTGCGATGTCATTAACAAACTGCGGGCGCATTACCCTCGGTTCGCGGAACGCATGTTGGAGAAAGATGGTTCGGTCCGTCGATTCGTGAATGTTTATGTGAACGAGGAGGACATTCGTTTTTTGCAGAACCAGCAAACCACATTGCGCGATGGGGATGAAATTCGAATCATTCCTTCCATCGCGGGCGGCTAAAGTTTTCCTTTTGCTCAGTGCAACTTCAGCTTTAAATCACAAATATGGCAGTAAAAATTCGAATTCCCACACCTTTACGTAAATTGACGAACGAGCAAGAGCTTGTCGAAGTGAGTGCGAACACTATCAGCGGTGCAATCACCGAATTGCAAAGCAAGTTCCCCGGCATTCAGGAGCGTCTCGTTGATGAAAAAGGCGAAGTGCGCCGCTTTGTTAATGTTTACGTAAACGAAGAGGACATCCGTTTCCTCAATAATCAGAACACGGCGTTAAAAGACGGAGATGAAGTGAGCATTATCCCGGCTATTGCTGGCGGTTAGCCCTTCCAAAATATATGGCAACGAAAAAGACTTCGGCTGCGAAGAAACAGGGGCAACAGACCCGATTGTGGTTGATGTACCCACCCCGTTTGATCACGAACCCTGTCATTTGGGAACTTTCACACAAATTTCCACTGGTAACGAACATCCGGCAGGCAAGTGTGACCGATGAGATTGGTGTTGTTTGCCTGGAACTCAGCGGGGAGCGCGACCAGATCAAAGCGGCCATCAAATGGCTCGAGAAACTTGGCGTCAAGGTCGAGCCAGTGGAAATCAATGTGATCGAAAGCTGAAAATTCTTTCATCTGTAAATAGGGGAATCCCTTAAAAAGGGCTTGACGGGTATTAGGGAACGAGATTATATCCTTGCGTTGAGTTTAGCTAATTTTATAAATCAGAGCACGGCTAGCTCCCCTCAACAAAAAGGTTTATGACAAAACGCGACTTGGTGGTCCGGATCAGCAACGAAACTGGTCTCGTTCAGCAGCAAGTTCTGGAAGTCGTCCAGAGAACCCTCGACTACATTTCCGACGCGGTCGCGAATGGTGAAACGGTCGAATTGCGAAACTTCGGTGTCTTTGAAGTTAAACTCCGCAAAGCACGAGTCGGACGAAATCCCAACCGTCCGGAAAAAGATGTGCCCATCCCGGAACGCGCCGTGGTGAAGTTCAAGCCAGGCAAAGAAATGCGGGAAGCTGTCATTAAAATTCCCCCCGACGGTATCCGATCAAACGGTAACGGCGAACTCGACGGCGAATAGGGCGCCTTCAGGTCCGCTACTGGAGCAGTCGACGCCGGCGGCAAAATAATCGGATTTTGTTTTTGCGCTTTTTCGCGTTTTTTGCGGCAATTCTTCCATGGAACGATTACCCGGCTTTCGCGATTTTTATCCC
>CBHWET010000168.1:0-9872 GCA_966112985.1 uncultured bacterium
GAACGTCGCGCAGCGAAATCCGAAAATCATTGAGAAGATGGAGAATGCTTTAAAGACGGCGCACACCGACTACCAAAAAAGCGGCGGCAAAAAGGCAAAGAAGAAATAAATTCTATTACGCGACGACAGCGACCGTGCAGATATTGCCGTCGGTTTCACAGGCGAATTTCACATCGAGAAACTTTTGAATTGTTTCGATATTGGTTGTCGTATGTCCGGAGAGCGGGCCGGTTTTGAAACTGCCGGCACGCGCAAGCGCCATTGGAATGAGTAATTGATCGGCAAGATATTCTCCGACCGGAACATTCGACTTCAGGTAATTACGGGCCTGATCCGACGCACGTTTCGCAACAGTTTCGGCACGCACACCACGTTCGCCAAATGCGGAGAAAACTTCGGTCACATTCTCGCTTTCGATCTCGAGCATCATCACGTTCCCAGGCCCTGGAGAATTCACTTCTTCGATTCGAAGCGACTCACCTGTCCAACCGAGTTCACGTGAAAGGATCTGCAGTTCGCGTTCGGCGATGTGGTGAGGTAATCGCGAAACCAGCGCGCGGGCCGTGAATCGTTTCGTCGGCCCACGGTCTGACAGCTCGATCGCATTGAGCTTAGTTACCGGGTCAATTTCGATTTCACAAACGCCCCCGCCGTTCGGATAAAAACCGTGTCGGCGCAGTGAGCTCACGACACGTGCGCCCATTAGATTAAGAAGTGGAATAAAGCTCTTCTGCAGAAAATCAAACGGTGGCGCCAGTGGATTGTGGGTTCCACCTTCTATCGTTAGAACCGAACGGTTCTCAGCCATCAATAGCGCAGGGACAATTGTTTGCGCGACCAGCGTTGTACTTCCAGCAGAACCGATTTTGAAATGGTGTTCGCCGCCAATGACCTTCGAGGGTTTGAAGAAGAGTTCGCTCGAACCGAGAGAAGCACCGTCGAATTCGGCATTGCCAATTTCAGCAGCGGCTTCGACTGCGACCAGGTGCTGTCGCTGCAAACCTGGTTTGCTGCGATTGGCGCGGATGTTTTGAATGCAGAATGGCTGGCACGTCACCAGCGATAATGCCAGTGACGTGCGCAGTATCTGTCCCCCACCCTCGCCCGACGAACCATCTATTTGAACCATTGATTCTTAATCCTCAGGACGTTCGCCGTGCGGGGCCATCTTCACGAGACGCGGATCAAACTGGCCGATGATCTCAACGAGATCGGCCTGTGCCGCCATGACTTCATGAATGTTCTTGTAAACCATCGGAACTTCATCGAGCCCGGCGGAAATTAAATTCACACCGCGCTCGCGCAGCACCTGGTTTACTTCCTTCCAATTGAACGTTTGCGTCGCCTTCGTGCGGCTCATGACTCGACCTGCGCCATGCGATGCCGAGTCCAGCGACTCCGGATTTCCTTTTCCGCGCACGACGAATCCCGGCGTCGCCATTGAACCCGGGATAATTCCTACAACACCTTTACCCGCGGGCGTCGCACCTTTGCGGTGCACAACGACCTCGCGTTCCACTCCATCAATTGCGTGTTTCTCTTTCCACGCGAAATTGTGGTGGTTCTCAAGATCGAGCAGCACCGTTGCGCCGAGGTTCGCCGCGACATGTTTATGTATGCACGCATGATTCGCCGCGGCGTATTGACCCATTAATTCCATGGCGTCCCAATACTCACGCCCTTCTGTTTCGTTAAGCGAAAGCCACGAAAGACGCTGCAATTCCTTCGGCAACTCGGGATGTTTCTTCACCGCAAGTTTGCTGTAATAGTCACAAACCGCCGCACCCGTTCCGCGGCTGCCGCTATGGCTGAGCAATGCGACGTACGTCCCCGGCTCGAGTTCACCAATTTTTTCTTTTGCGGTGAACAGGCCGAATTCAACGAAGTGATTTCCACTTCCGCTCGTTCCAAGCTGCGACCACGCACGATCTTTGTTCTGTTTCGTAATCGGACTGCAGTTCCAGTCCGCATCCAGCACCTCATGCTGGCGGCGGCTCTTGAAAGTCGCACCGACGCCAAAGCGCGTCTCAGCAGCAATAGCGCGTTCGAGTCGATCCTGTTTGTGTTCAAGATCGCGCACCGGAATATCAAGCACCGTCATTTTCATACGGCAGGCGATATCCACGCCCACGGCATACGGAATGACGCAATCCTCCGTCGCAAGCACGCCACCAATCGGTAGTCCATAGCCGACGTGCGCATCGGGCATGAGGGCACCCGCCACAGAAACAGGGAGCAGACACGCATTCTCCATTTGATTGATCGCTTCCTGCTCAAGGCCTTCACCCCACTGGCGATACTTCGCAGGTTCCGCGCGCGGCAACGGCGGTGCATTGGCAATCGCCTTGGCAAATTCCTTGCGCAGCGGGTCCTCGGCGAACAACGCGGGATTGGCCACAATCGCTTTTACCTCCTCTTCGAGGCGCGTCTTATCGCCCCCCCCGAGCACATATTGGGCAATGAAATCCGTTGCGCGACGAATTGGCTCGCCGAGCGGAACTCCCAATTTAATTAAATCCTTCGAATTCATTCTTAATTACTCTCTTCCAATTTTTTTCTTCCGTAAACACGTCCGGCTTTTAGGTGTTTCCAAACGTGTTCTTTACAATTTTTCTGCTGCTGCAAACTGGACGCGCGTATCTGGCCAATCGCCATACCCACCGACGGATTGCTTTTTCAATGCGCCGCACGATAAATCCAATGAACCGCAATAACGGCAACTCCTCACGGCTTTCCTTCCATTCACGCGACAATCGGCACATGTGCAAATCGTGTTCCGCCAACAGCGACAATGGCCGCCATGGCGTTGGCAAATCGTCGTGTCGATGCGGCTCCCCTTCTTTCATTTTATATTTCATTAAATGTGTTCCCTAGGGAGGCGAGTCGCAGATTGCGCTCGCCTCCCGTCCGTTTCATTCCGTTAGAAACAGTTTCCATTCGGCAATACCGTGCGAATTCCGGATCAGCGCCGTCACCGGCATTTCCTTTGGCGCCCGCGGAACGGAAAGCAATTTCAGCCCCGCTTCCTCCGGCAACCGATTGCCTTTCCGGCTGTTCACATCTTTGCTCGCCCAGACGCAATTCTCCCAGACGTCCTGGCCACCACGTGATCGCGGTAACACGTGATCGATGCTTCCCTCGTCGGGCTTCAAAACTTTGCCGGTGTATTGGCAACGGTTACCGTCGCGTTCACGGATCGTCTTGGCGCAAAATTTCGGACGCTTCTTCGGCACTTTCGCGAAATTTGCCAGGACAACTACCGTCGGCATACGGATCGGACCGCGCACAGTGAAAATCGGTTGGTCCTGTTCACGAATCGGCAGCGTGATCCATTCGTGCCACTGCACCGGGCGGATCTGCTGGCCTTCTTCGATCTCCAACGCTGTCGCGACGCCCGTTGCCATCTGGCAGATGGCGTCCGCAGGTGTGCGGATATTGATTGCCTGCCAATTTCGATTCAGCACAAGCACAGTCGCTGTATTGAGTTTGTCTTTCATGTTCGTTGCATCTCCGCGCGATATGCTTGCGAGTACGGCACAAATCTTCTTCCGTGGTGTTTGTTCTTTGTTGCTATTCGCGAAAATTGGTGGCCCGCCGGGGTAACGCTCCCCGATCCACGGATTAAAAGTCCGTTGCATCACTTCAATGCTTGCGAGCCACGAAATAAATCGACAACTGAGGATTAGTTGAGGAAGGGTGGAGTCGAACCACCGCAGCAGGTGGGTGTAACCTGTCTGCGCACCCGCCTTCCAAAGTTGTGAATAACTCGTCGTTGTGAATTCAGCAGAAAGGAGTAGTCTCGAAGCTGCGTGGTGAAGAGCTCGGGTCCTAATTCCGGCTTAGAGATCATTGTGCCGGGGCGTCAGGACTGTTCGCTAGTCGAACACTAAATCCCGCTTGCGGGAGCGCCAATCTCCATTGAGCCTCCCCACGCATTTTCTTTTTCTACAAATCGGTGAAACAAAGCGGGCGAATGCTGTCGCACTCGCCCGCTGAATTAACTCTCATCCTTTTCTTTTTCTGGCGGTGAATTGCCGCCTTTACGATTCTGCAAAGGCACAAACCCGCCTGGCATTCCAAGCACCAGCGTGTTACCTGCGTTCTGCGCCGACGAAATCGACTGAAGCAGACGCAGGTTCATCAGCGAAGGATTGCCATCAAGCACACGGGCCGCGTTGGCCAGATTGCGAAGAGCTGCGCTTTCGCCACGCGCACGCTCGAGTGCCGCCTGGCCTTCCTGCTTCGCCTTGAGCACTTCGGCAAACGCGCGCTTCAGTTCCGCCGGGAACATCACGTCCTTCACCTCTACAGCAAGGACGTGAATCCCTATCTTCGCGGCATCTGGTTGCACGCGAGCAAGAAGTTGCGCACCGATATCGAGACGTTGTGTGAGCAGCGCCTCAACGCTCATCAAACCAATCACCGCACGTGCGGCGATCTGCGCCGAGTTGTAGATATCTTTCTGCCAATCCTGAGTGTCGTGCATTGCTTTCACGGGGTCGGTCATCTGGTAGTTGACGAGGAGACTGACTTTTATACCGACGTTATCCGCCGTGAGCACTTCTTGTCCTGGAATGGTCAGCGCTCCCTTGCGGAAGTCGACGATCGTTGCCGTGAAACCGAATCCCCAACGCTCGTGGCGACCCGCCTCAAGTGTCTCCACGAACTGCCCCTCATGATAAAGCAGTCCGGCGCGTCCCTCCGGCACGACGAAGACGTGGCGAACGGATTTGAGAAGTCGAGTAGCGATTGCCACAGCGACGATGGAAAGGACAACGGTCCCAACAATTGTGAATGTCATAGATTCCTCCTTCAGGTTTATTGGTTTAAAAACAGATTCCCGATTCGCATTCGAACAGGGGTTTGCAGAAAAACACGGGCGAAAGTATCTAGAAATCGGTGCCGAGATCGGCGGTCCTCGATAGCTTTCAGCCAGCCTGAGCGAAGCAGTGCGCTTAAGTTCCTTTTCAGGGCCGATTTTCTACCCCAAAAAAGTCAGATTTATCGTAAATGCCTGATTTAGAGGCGGCTAAAAACGGGTACAAACGATAAATCGTAATTTTCCGCTCCTGGAAAACGGGTACAATCGTTTGTACCCATTTTTTCCGGAGCAAAATTTCCGGGTACAACCGTTTGTACGTGTTTTTTCGACCAAAAAAGTGGGTACAATCGATTGTACCTGGATTTTGCGGAAGGAAAAGTTAACGAAAAACGATGTTAGGCCTGTTTTGCGGAGGGAAAAGTTAACAAATAACGTAATATCGGAAAATTCCGGAGCGGAAAAAACAGGTACAAACGTTTGTACCCGTTTTTTTCCCTCCGGAAAATTGAGGTACAATCGTTTGTACGGTTTTCTGGAAACGCAAAACACTTGCACAACGGTCAATTGCCATTTCCCGCAACTTCCGCCAAACCCATTGGACCGATATGGACGTTTCGGCGACCCGAAAATTGCCGTCCTCGCGTTTTAAGCCCGGAGCAGCCAATCACCTTTCGGCGACGGGAGAAAAGAACCCTTTTCTCGCAAAGTCACAGTCGGGTTGCGCGTGCGCGTCGGATTGAACGCCCCGGGCTCCTCGGGATTTGAACCCACCGTTTCCGGTTGCCATGTGGTCGATTTCCAGTCGACAGTGGCCAACCAACTCGCAGAACCATCCGTGAAGATTTCACAGAGGCCGCTGGTCTGGCCCACATTTTTCAAAAGATAAAACATCTATTCGCGGGAATAGAACTTTCGTGGCGATCCGTCGTATCGGCCCGAGCGCATACAACAGTTTTTGAAAGCTGCGGCTTGACCCGCACGGACACCGATCGTTGCGTCCGAGCTTTTCCTGCAACTCTTTGTTTCCGTGCACGACTCTCATTCCTTTTTTGACGTTCGTTTCCGACGGGAAACCCTTTCGCCGTTTGCTCATGATTTCGAAAAAACGGTTCGTCTTCATTTTGATGGTGCTTGGATTTCATATGTCCTCCTCGTGGTTCATGTGGTTTACCGGCTGTCGTCGCGATACAGCATTTGGCAACGGCGCGTTGCTCCATTCTGCATCAGAAAGTCAGGAAGCCGGGATTTGCACCCGGACCGTTCGCTTCACACGCGAAGATGCTGCTGATTACACCACAGTCCTGGAAAGTTTTGAGCGGTCTGGGCTCTGAAACCTCGATGTCTTGACTTGCGCCTGCTGTTCCCCAATCGTGGAGGCGTCTTATGTCACCAAAACAACCTACTTCTTCATTGGCCGGCAAGCGTTGTGCCGGATTTCTACTTAAACAATTCGGGATAGCTCCCGTCTGTCTCAGCCTCATCGGCTGCATGACAGCGGCGCAACACCAGCAACAACTTGGAAATACTCAGGATCGCGCGCTCACGCTTGGTATCGTGCAGAAGCAAATCAAAGCCGGGATGTCGCAAGCCGATGTGGCTGCGGCTTTAGGCTCTCCGAACATCGTCACCGGCGACAGCAGTGATCGTGAGGTCTGGATTTACGACAAGGTCGCTACTGAAACTTCTTATTCAAACGACGGCGGCAGTGTCGCCTCTTCGCTTTCAGGAACAGGAACGTTCCCGGGAGTAGCGGCAAGCGATGCCTCAGGATCCATCAGCGGATCAGTCAATCAAGGCTATTCTAAATCAGCCGGTGCCGTCAGCCTGACGCAGCGCACCCTTACGGTGATCGTGAAATTCACGGCGGGCAAAGCTGTGGAATCGGTTTCCTACAACTCAACGCGTTTCTAGGAAATCGTATGTCGACCAGACGCGGTGTCGCGATGCTCGGCATCGCTCTATCCCTCGTGATGACTGGCTGCGTCACTTCGCAGACGTCGCTGGATAGTTCCAAACTCAGTCCACTTCAACTGCGTGCGATCCAAACGCGCACCTTTGAACAACGTGACGCAAAATCATCCTTGAAACGGACTTTAGATGTCCTTCAGGACGAAGGATTCGTGGTCGATTATGGCAATGTCGATCTTGGGATTCTGCACGCCAGTCGATCGTTTGTGGATTCTTCGTTCAATTCGAGCGAAACGTTCATCGATGCGACAGCCAATGTGAGTGAGTTCGGCAAAGCAGTGAAAGTGCGAGTCACCTTCCAACGCAGAGTGGTTCATAATTTCGCCGGCACCACGTCGGTGTTCCCTGTCCTTGATCCGCAAACGTATCAGGAGTTTTTCACGAAGCTTGAACGCAGCTTCTTTATCGAAAAACAAGGGCTGTGACTCTGAAAGCCGTATCCAAGACAGGATTCACCTGTGACCTCCACCTTCGCAAAGTGGCGCTCTGATCTAACTGAGCTACGTGGACGAAATGAGACGCTCCCTTGTCGGAGGGAGCGTCTCTGTTGGGGATTAATCGAGGAACGCAACGAAGCACATCGTGCGTGATTGGGTTTCCGTGTTCATCGTCACGCGATGCCACTCGGGCAACGTTATCGTGGCATGATCCGGATGACGGATGCGGCCGCAGGCGTAAACGCCAGCGTCGCGCATCATTACCTTCCAACCCCAGCGCGACGCTTGCGGGTTACGTCGCAGCACATCCTTATATTCCGGCTCGATCAAGCCGTTAGGATGCTGCGCGCAGACGTAAACGCGTGTTCCGCCCGTTCGATAGAGTTCTTCCACAATGTGTGGCTTCCCTCCACCGCGGCGAATCGGTTCGTTGCGCAGCACGAGTTTGTTGTCGACCAACAAAGTCGGTGCTGGAACGAAGAACCATTCACCCTGCCGACGGAACGCGCGGTTCTTGCGTCGATTACGCTGCCGGGCCGTGAGACGCTGCTCGGCCTGTGCGGCCAGAACGTCCGCCGGCTTCAACGCTTCCATTGCCTGGACAACGCTCGATGCCTTTCCCGGAACTGCAGCGACGAACCATTCGCGTTCGTCGTGCCCGCAGAGGAAACGATCGAGTTGCGGCTCCGCCGTTGATTTGCGGACGAGCAGCAACAAATGTCGTTCCCTCGGAAGGGCCTGCAGGACCGTGACGTCGACGTCACGTTGAAGTGTCTCCGGAATACGGAGCTCGAAGAATTCCCGTGTTGATCACGCTGAATATCAATCGCGTAATCAGTCGTTCGCCAATTTGTCGCGCGCACTTTCAATCGCGCCCCCATCTCGGCGAACTTATTTTCTATGTGATTAGTGTTCATGCACTTTTCTGATAGGGCCCGGCGCGCGAAAGGCGAAAGCTGATGCTCGTCTTCACGCGCGGGCGGATTCGGTAGATTCGGACTGGTTTATAGCTCCTCCGATAGAGCAACTGGCTTTGATAACGACTGGGTAGTTTCATTGCATTCCTTTGGTTTGTGTGTGGCTCGGCAAAAATGGCTGCTCAGGCTGGAATCGGACCAGCACCGTTCCGCCTCGAACCTGTTTCATAAGTCGGAGGGGGCGCGTTGCTTCAAGCGGGTGGACTACTGTTATCCGACTGAGCAATGGAAATGGTGGGAAGTGCTGGTAACGCTCCAGCTCGTCTCTTCCGATTATCTTTAACGACACCTGATTTACAGTCAGGCAACCGGATCACTTCCCTGAATTGGTAGCGGGGATGGGAATCACACCCATCTGAAGAAGTTTATGAGGCTTCTCTCTGTGCTTTAGTCGAGTTCCCCGCAGAAAATTGAAAACAGCCGACAGCAAAATCACCTCACCCCGACCCTCTCCTTCCCAGGAGAGGGAGTTACGGAGCCAGTTTTTTCGGCTCATTCAGCGGCGGTATACGCCGGACGAACCTCGTAGAGAAAAGAAATGATCTCTCGCTGTTCCCTCTCCTGGGAAGGAGAGGGTTAGGGTGAGGTGTGAGGCCGCTGACGCCGACATTGCTAACTCTGGCGAAACAGCAAAGAACAACAAATTGGCAGGATGCCTCCGTGCTGCCCGGAGTGATCGGAGTTTTGGAGACTCTGACGTGTAGCTGACACGCATCCTGTGAGAACAACGGCGCGGAGACAAATGCCTGCGACGCACCGCGAAAATTGAAAAGGCCCGGAGTTTCGCTCCGGGCCTTTGATATAATAACAACAAAGAACAAACACCGTTACGGTTGGTGATTCTCCGTAGCCACAGGTGTTTCGCGGTGGACGTTTCGGTGTTTTGGGCACACCTCCTCCGAAGCCCTTAGATTGTAAATCTAGAGTTAAACTGTTCGGCGCTATCGCCGGCTGTAACTGAGTTATAGGTCGCGCCATATAGGCGCACTTAGCTCTCATCACCCGTTGGTTATCTGGACTGTTGTATTGTTAGTATTAGTGTAAACAAAAACCCCTGTTTACTTTCGGTAAACAGGGGTTTGAAAATTTCTTTATGTAGATTATTTCTTACCTGCTTACCCGGGTGGTGCCTGTATAATTCTTTGGAGTATTCCAATCGTTAGACAGGGTGGGGTTAAACATACAACCTTCCGCCAAGCGGCTATGACGAATCGCAATAGCGGGAGCCATTGCTTGCCAGCTCGTCTTGATTGTTATGTTCTTGCAGGTTCTCATTGAACGGTCGTGAAGCTACGTTAACGACTTATAAGTCGTCAAATAATTTCTAATAAAAACTTTATATCACCTTATCCGGATACGTTTACGGATAACTCGAACTACGGCGAGTTATCCTCGTAGATGATAAGCTTTCGGTTGGACAAACGTCAGGATTCCGTAGGTCGAAAGTGTAGTGCCGATTCCTGAATGACCTCGGCCTGACCACGGCAAATTCGGACTGACGCGATCACAGCAATTCCAATAAGCCGAACCGACGTTCAGCTGTTTCAAAATCGTTTCAGCGCGGTCACGAGATTTCGAATAAACAGAGGCGGTCAGTCCGTACTCCGTGTCATTCATCATTGAAACCGCTTCTTCATCGCTGCTGACTTTTTGAATGCCGATCATCGG
>CBHWET010000169.1:0-9871 GCA_966112985.1 uncultured bacterium
AAGATTTGCGTCCACTTCTCGAGTCCCTGGCTCGCGTTGACGGCGGATTTGAAACAGATATCGCGCATTTATTACCTCCTTTTGCGCGGCAAAGACTTTATACCTATCCGTCACCATCCGCTACCAAACACGGCCCACCGGAGAACTGTCACTGGACGAGTTTCAATTTCTTTAGTGCAGTCCCCGACGACGGTCCAAAAGAACCGCGGGCCCTACAGAAGATCGTTGATCAGGATTATGACGTTGTGAATGGAGAAAAACGGCTGGGTGACGTCGTCCTTGTGATGGATTCGTCCGACGCAATTCTCCATTCGGCCGTTTACATTGCTGATGATATTGTCTTCACAAAAACGGGAGCGCGTGAAAACCAGCCCTGGATTTTGATGAAGATGGACGACATGCTGCCGCTATACGCGTCAGCGAATCAGCCCCTCAGAGTTGCGGTTTGCAGGAAAAAAAGTCAGGGCGATTCAGTTATTCACTAGTCGACAGATCTTCCGGTTATTTCGTAGAGAGCTTTGCAACGGCGCTCTTCATTTCTTCGAGGTGAACGTCTGCCTTTGGCGTGTCGGTCACATGTTTGATTTTGCCATCTTTGCCAATCAGGAAGCTCACGCGTCGCGCCATGTTCTTGCTCGGCATCCGCGCTCCAAAAGCATCTGCGATCTTGCCGTCGGTATCCTGCAGTAACGTGAAATTGAGATTGTGATCGGCAATAAACTTCTTGTGACTTTCACCGTTATCGAAGCTGACGCCGACGACTTCCACATTATCCTTTTTCAAATCGCCCATGCGATCGCGAAGTCCGCAGGCCTCTTTCGTGCAACCGGGCGTGTTGTCTTTGGGATAAAAATATAAAAGAACGTTTTTCGTGCCGATGGCATCAGCGAGCTTCCAGGTCTTTCCGTCCTGATCCTTGGCTTCGATCATCGGAGCGGCGTCGCCAACTTTCGGTGTCTTCGGTTCTTCTGCGGTGCAGATCATCACGGCAGAAAGGACAGCGGCGAGAGTTCCCAAAATATTCATTTTCATAAGCAATTCGACGAACGTTAGTCGTCGTTTATTTATTGTCAATTAGGGCAGGGATGATGCGTGTAAACAGATTCTTTGACTTGGATTCCTGAGGTCTGCACCATCGCGCGATGATGTTCCGATGGAATTCCGTTTTGGCTTTCGCCCTGGTCGTTACAACTCTCCCTTCGATCGCGGCAGATCAATTTCGCATCGCCACTTACAATGTGGAGAACTATTTGGACGAAGCCGTTGAGGGCAGACACCCCAAAGCTGCGGACAGTAAAGCGAAGATTCGCGAGACCATCGTCGCGATTAAACCTGACGTGATTGCTTTCCAGGAAATGGGGTCGACGAATGCATTTTTGGAACTACGCGATTCGTTGAAAAAAGAGGGATTGGATTTGCCGTATTGGGAACATGTCACCGGCTACGACACGAACATTCACGTGGCCATTCTTAGCCGGTTTCCATTCGCCGCACGCCATCCACACACGAACGACAGTTTTCTACTCAACGGTAAACGAATTCAAGTGAGCCGTGGGTTTGCCGAAGTGGAGATCAAACTCAATGACAAATATACGTTCACATTAATTACCGCCCATTTGAAATCCCGCCGACCGGTTCCAGTCGCCGATGAAGGTGAAATGCGCGAGCAGGAAGCAATTCTTCTCCGCGAAAAAATAGATGCGGTTCTGGAGAAGAATCCGAATGCGAACCTCGTTGTGCTCGGAGATTTTAATGACATTCGCGATTCGAAAGCGTTGCGGGCGGTTCTTGGTCGCGGCAAAACGCGCCTCGTCGATACGCGCCCGGCTGAAAGGAACGGTGATAATCTACCAAACTCGAATCCGCATTATGATCCACGCAACATCACCTGGACTCATTTCTACGGGAAAGAAGATACCTACAGTCGTATCGACTACATGTTGCTGAGCTCAGGCATGTCGCACGAATGGATAAAAGAGGCAACCTACATTCCCACGATTCCGAACTGGGGTCTCGGGTCGGACCACCGTCCACTCATTGCGACATTTAAGTCCGAGGACTGACAGTTAAATTGTCCAATACGGTCATACCTTTCATCAGGACAGTCAAAAATTCGGGTACATCGGTCGTGACGTAATTTCGAACGGTTAAAAACTCGGATTTACGCGCACGGCTTGTTTGGGAACTGTTTACGGGAGACGTACCTTGGTCATACCCATTTTCGGAAGGCTTTGGCGGACGGGAATGTCCGTTGTACGTCCGTTTTGAACAGTTAAAAATCCGGGTACAACGGCCGTACGACCAAAATGAACAGTTCGGGAACAGGGTACAACGCGTTGTACCCTCATTTTGAACTGTTCAAAACAGAGGTACACCGCGTTGTACGTCCATTTATGGCTAAAAATGACCATAATGACCGTTGTACCCGTCTGTTGAACTGTTCAAAAGGGGCGTACTTCGCGTTGTACGCTGCTCCGGACCGTTCGGGAGAGGCGTACAAGGCTTGTACCCGAGTTTTGTTCAATCAAAAGTTAACGTACGGCCCTCTTACGGGAGTTTTGAAGCGTTCAAAACAGAGGTACAGCGCGTTGTACGTTGTCACAGAAGCTTGAATTGTAGCAGGTTAGCCAAAAATGAGGCGAAAGCGCCGTCTTAAGGGATCAAAGCCGAAAACGTTTCATTTTACGCTGCGACAGTAAGCGCGTCCGCCTGCTTTCCTTTTTTCACTTTCGGCGGTTTAGTGTCAAATCTCTGCGTCGCGATGTCGCGAAATTGACGGTGCAGATTGGTTTTTCCCCAGAACATAAAGACCAGATCAAGCACGATGCAGATGCCGAACCAGTAGCCGGTGATTACATATTCCTCGTGGCTTACCGAACGGAAAAGGGACATCCAGCCGAAAACCATTAGGGATAAGGTGAAGAACACCCATCGAAGGATAACCACTCGTGCCAATGCCCCAACCGTAGCGCGATTCGCGCCGCGACTCTTCATGCCAAGCCACATTCCAACCCAACTCAGAGACAGCATATCGGTCACAAATACGGCAATTCCAGCACCGCAAAGGAACATCCAGAAAGTTGCTTCGCGTGCGCTGTAAGAATCTCGTTCGTTGACGCCGAGGATGATGAACAGAACGTCGGCAAGAAGCACGGCAAGGACTGGCCCAGCGAATTGTCGGAACAGTGCAAGTCTTTGGCCGCGCACAATGTCAGAGACGTTCATAGGGGTCGACAAGAGGAGTTCCAGCGCACCGCTGCGACGATCTTCGATAAAACGACGGGAAGCTTCCGTCGCCATGAAGTATTTCATCACTCCGTGCAGGATGATCGCACTGGCGATGTAAATGCCTTTGTTCAGCCAATCCTTTTTAAACGTCGCCCAACACCAGAGCCATACCAGCGCAAAACCAATAAGAAATCCCCACATCAACACGATCTTGCCGCGGCCACGACCGGCGAGCCAGAAGAAGGCGTTCGAATCGAGGAGTTCGCGGCGGATCGCAAGACGCTTTTCACGGCTTCCTTCAACAACCCAGTCCCAAAACGCGCGCCATGGCGTCATCTTCGCACGGCCTGAACTTTCCTGCCATGACCGGGGCACGATGAAGCAGGAGAGAACAAGGAATAGCCACGCATATCCGTGCGTTAATGCGATCTTCCACCAGAAATAATCGGGCGCGCCGGCTTTCTTCGGAACGAACGCAAAGAAGCAATCGTAGAATGGACTTGGAACGAGGAAACCCGTTGGATACGTGTTCCATTTGCTGCGCGCCGAAACATACAAGCCAAGTAAAGGCGGGATCGCTGATAGCAAAATCAGGAGCAGAATCGTAGCGCCCATCGCTTTTCGTTCTTCGCGTGAAATCGCAGACGCAAAAATGCCGGAGGCTAGTGAGAAGAACATCAGGTTCACGCAAACCAGCAAGACGCGCCAGAACTCGGTTGCGGTGACACCACCCAGCAATAAAGGAACGGCAAGGACTGGAAAGATCGCGAGCATCCCATAGAACGCGTTCAATGACGTCGCGACGAGTTTGCCGAAGACCACGTCATAGCCGCGAAGATCCGTGAGAAATAATAACCCAAGTGTTCCTTCACGTTTCTCGGCGCTCAAACAATCCGACGTAACAAGTATCCCAACGCCAATGCAGTATATGAAGGAGAGAACGGCAAGTGTTACGAAAAGCGATTTGCCGACCAGGTAGGGTGGGGCGGACATCTGATGCATCCCGACGCCGAAAAACCCACCGAACAAAAGCGCAACCACAACAGCGCCCAGCCTCGTCCAGTAGGTACTTCGTTTGCGTGATGCAACACGCAGTTCACGTCCGACTATGGGTAAAAAGGTCATCAGGTTGCAATTACCGGTGGAAGATTCGGAACGCTTGATAAGGTCAGCGGCTTACGAGTCGCGTCTCCAGTCGCCATTTGACGAAAATCGGAAAACAATTTGCGACGGCTCAATACAACGAAAGTAAGAGCCGTGGCGATCGTCAGGACGGTGCTGATAATGGGTCCGGTCACGATATACCACGTTGTGTTAGGCGGGCCCGTTTTGGAAAACCAAAGAGTGAAAATAAGTATCTGTAAAAGAACCTGCGCCAGGTGAACTACGATCCATGGAATTACGATGACGAATGCGAACGTCTTCAGCGCTGCGGTGCTGGCTTTCTTTGTTGTCAGCCCCATCCACATGCCAAACCACGCCAGTGCGGAACAATTGCAGATCATAGTCAGGACGCTCGCGATAATGCTCACAAGTCGGTGAAAGTTGAAGTCGTACGTATTCGCAGCAGGCGTTGCGGTGGTTTGATTCAGCCATTGCAGTATCTGGCCGGCCAGAACGGCGGTGATGGTAAATAAAATCGGGAACGCGAAATTATGGCAGAGTGCCCTCCAATGTCCTCGGACAATGGTTTGACCCGATAACGGCGAGCAAAGCAGCAGTTCAAGTGCTCCTGTTCGCATGCCGTCGACGAAGAAGCGGCTCGACTGAGCTGCTAGCCAGACCAAAAGCAGAAAGCAGAGGAATGCGCCGAGACCGCTGCAGAAGCCGGCCATCGACTGGATTTCAAAACTGCCCTCAACCAACGACACAACAATCAGGATGATGGCGGACAGTGCGAATATCAGTTTGAAATAGAAACTCTGCGATCGTTCGCGTGCGGCCAGCCAAAGTGCCGGGTTGCGATCAAGAAAACGTTTGCGAAGCCTGGCGCGTTGTTTCGCTGTGCCGAGTTTTGCGCGACCAAATGATCTCGTCTGTTTCGCTTTGTCAGTGATGCTCTGTTGCCATTTCCTTGGGGCACAAACGCTGGCGGCGACGAGGAAGAACCATCCGGTGAGATGCGACATCGCCATGTTGGGCCAGAAGGCCGAGAAACGATTTTGCATCGATTCGGTAAAAGAGAGCGCCGGACTCATCATGCTGAGAAACGGCGAAAATCGCGTGCTCTTCCCTTCAGCAAGAAGCCAATCAAAGGCAAGGAGGACAACGATGAGGATCGTCAGGATAAACAACGTTGCGTTAATTGCCTTTTGCGAGTCGTGGCTGATCGATGATACGAACACACCCACCGCAAGCGACAAAAAGAGGCAGTTGACCAGGATGAGCATCATCTTGCCGAAAAGCTCACCGGTAACTCCTCCGAGCAAAAACGGAATAGCAAAAATCGGGAAGACCGCCAGGAGGCTGTAGCACGCTTGAAGTGATGCAGCGGCCACTTTTCCAAGAACGACGTCAAACCCTCGCAGATCTGTCAGAAACAAAAGACCGAGCGTCCCTTCGCGTTTCTCTTCACTGAGGCAGTCGGAGGTAAGAAAGATTCCGGAAGCACATGTGTAGGCAAACGCCAGCCAACTAAGGGCGATGAACAGCCATTGGCCGCCAAAAGCGCCGCCCATCAAAACGCGCCGGGTTAATTCCTGGATGGCCAGAAAGGCGCCCGCGATAAGCATCCAGAAGCCTGCGGCAATGACGCGGGTCCAGTAAGTCGCTCGTTTTCGCGATGCGACTCGAAGTTCTCGATCGACTATTGGAAGCAACGTCATGTTCTGCGCAGCAGACGCACGGCGGCAAGGATTCGACTATTGTGTCTCGCCTTTGGTGACCCGGAGGAAAACTTCCTCGAGACCCAGTTCATCTTCCCACAGGCCGGTAAACTTAATGCCACAGTGAACCAGAACTTCAGGTAACCAGCTCGGGTCGATGTCGTGACTCTTGAAAGTAACTTTGACCTGGCCGTCGACCGGAACGGCTTCGGCAACTTCCGGGCGCGCCTTCAACACTTCGATCGCGCGAGATGTGTCGCCCACAATGTTGACCCAGTAAACCAGCCCCGCGGCCATTTGATCGCGAACGCCTTGAACAGGACCACTGTAAATCAGTTTGCCGCGCTCGATGATCGCAACGCGATTACAAAGGCTCTGCAGTTCGCTAAGAATGTGTGACGAAATGATGATCGTCTTCTTCATGCGTTGCAGTTCCTGCAGGATCGCCATCATTTCAATGCGCGCGCGGGGATCAAGACCGCTGGCGGGTTCATCGAGCAAGAGCACCTTCGGATCGTGAATCAAAACGCGAGCAAGGCCGAGACGCTGTTGCATACCGCGGCTAAGAGCGCCGATAAGAGCCCCGCGTTTTTCGCTGAGACCAACCAATTCCAATACATCACTGACGGTCTGTTCGCGTTTTGCCGTCGGGATCTTGTAACACGCACCGAAGAAATCGAGATACTCGGTTACTTCCATGTCTTTGTAGACGCCAAAGAAGTCCGGCATATAACCGATGACGTGGCGCACGGCGTCGGCGTCAGCAACGACATCATGGCCGAGAACGCGTGCGGTGCCGGACGATGGCTGCAGGAACGTCGCAAGGATACGGAGCGTCGTTGTCTTTCCGGCGCCATTGGATCCAATGAAACCAAAGAGATCTCCCTGATTGATGGTCAAGTCGAGGGAACTCAGCGCAGTCATCGAGCCGTAAACGCGGGTAAGTCCCATTGTTTGGACGGCGGGCAAGGGTGGTGCTCCTGCGGCGGCAGTGACAGGAACAGGATTAGGAACTGGTGATGAATCGCTCATGAATTTTTTGGAATGACTAAACGCAATAACGTATCACGATGAAGCCGACGCGGAGAAAACTGGTTCAATGGTTTCGTCAGCATGGAATGATCTGCATCCCAGGCGAGTAGAATGGTGTCGCCCTGTTCAGCCCAACGTGAAAGATCCATGCCGGCTGGCGAAAGAAAGTTTTGATACGAATTGGAGCTGTCGTTGAGTTGGGCGGGGAACGATGCTGCCATCGCGCCAAGACTGATGTTGGAAATTGACGGCTGATTGTTGCCGAACGTGTTTTGACGACGTTGCACGGCGTCGCGTAAACCGATGCCATTATTGCGAACAAATTCGCGTAACAATGTGCCTTTTGTTATATCAAACGAGAACTTTTTGGGTCCGCCGGATGGTAGTTCGCCAATCGCGAAGACTTTGCCATCATATACAAGGTTCAAATCCTTCAGCGCATGATCGAGTTTGTTTTCGACAGAGACTTGAAGGGTGTTTTTCTGCAGCGTCGTTTCAACCGTTATGGGATTGCCTGCAGCCTGCATCCAGTCACTTACGTAAAGTTGGCTTGTCCAAACCGGAACCGAAATTTCGGCGTCAAAGTTGTTTCCATGCTGAATGACCTGGGCCTGGCTGTTTTCCTGGCCGTTGCCGTAATGCTGCGCGAGATATTCGCCACGTAATGTTGCGAATGGTTGAGTGCTTGCAATCTGGTAGCGAGAATTACTCGGTGAATAAATCGACGCGAAGGTGCGCCCGCGCAGCACAGACTTTTCACCCTGCGGCAAAACGTCGACAATATGGATTTCATTCCACTCTGAATCGCCAGCGCGCAGTTTGAAACCGATGAAATAAATCAACGCAGAGAAACAGACGACGTAAGTGGGGAAGGTGATCCATGTCAGCATCTGTCGATTGATCTTCTTCAGCCACCAACGATCGAACGGTCCGATGATGGCGAGGTAAACGAGCAGCAGGAGCAACAGCCATCCCAACGGAAGTTTCCGCACCTGCTTGCTGTCAACGATGGCGCCGAAGATGCCGTCGATACTCCAGCCGCCATAATAGTTATAGTCGGTGGATTGAAAGTGCCGCGTTGGAATCTGGGATAATGCGGCCCAGAACCATCCACGATTTTTCCAGGAAAGGAATGGTTCGCGTTCCGGGCTGAACGTCAGCACCGTGACTTTCCCGCGGCCGCGTGCCGTTTGGACGATCAATGGTTGTGAGTTGGCTTCGAGAATCGTTTCACCGTCATGAACTTTTACGACCGTGATCGGCAAATCCGCCACGCCAATCGCATTATCTGGAGTGAGTGTGAAATTTGAGTCGGTGGTCGATTGATTCGATGTTTTCTTCTTCTTCGACGACTTGGCCGGGACATTCTCGATCGAATTATCAATGTTCTCTTTCAACCATTGCTCAAAACTATTCCCAGCCTTGATCACAGTGGTGCTGGTCAATTCACACGGAAGCAGATTCTTCAGCCAGGCGGTTGCATTGACGTCACCGGCTTGTTCGACTCCAACGATCAAATGCCCGCCACCATCAATCCATGCGAGCAACGCCTGAACCTGGGGCATCTTCAAATCGAGTGCGGTTTCGGAGTTCAGATAAAGTGTGCCGAGGCCTTCGAGCGCAATGGGGTTGTCTGGGAAATATGCCGGCTGCAACCGCGTCGCGACCGGAATCTGTTCACGCATGTTCGTATTCTTTCCAACGGGCAGAACTGGTCCGCCGCCCGCTGTGCGTGATAGACCAGCCACGATCGGCGTGCCCCAACCAATGTTTTTCAAATTCTCGCGACCGAGACTTTGTTCGGCAATCGGCTTGCCCCGTTCATTTAAAAGCCGGGCAGTCCAGGTGGCATTTCGAGAAGGGGAGAAAGCAGGGATGATAACGCGCTTTGTCGCTCCGGTCGTCAATTCCAGCGGAACGCGTCTGGGCTGACCGCCACCGTATGCAGGACTGATTTCAATAATCGCATTGAACGACGGCCCGTCGTTCTGCAATTCACACGCAACAGGAAACCAGTTGCCCTCGGGGACAACGCCGTTGAATCCGGCAAACACGTCGAAACGAACGGCGCGCGCTGTGCCGCACATGAGCAGAAGCAATGCGCAGCAAATGGGTAAAGTTAAGAGTGACGGACGAGGAAAACGGACAACACTGGATGTTGTTTTCCGCACGGGGTTTCCTGGGTGTAGCGCCATGCTGATTTTTTGACCTGCGTTGTTATATTCGCGTTTTTGTCCGAGGCAAAGGCAATTTTCGACCGAATTCTCACGTATAGACAACGGAAGTTCGGTTTTGTTTCGACGGAAGTTGCTGGCGTGTTCAGTTCAGCGAATTACCACCGAGTCACGGAGCGCACGGAGAGTGATAACAAGACGAGGACGTGTCTTTTCGACGTTTTCGCCTGGATCAGCCTCGGAGAGGCGCCAGAAATTAGCCCACGGCGCCAAGCCGTGGGAATATGTTTACCGACCTAGTAAGCTCCGGAGGAGCGATAGAAAAAATGGTTTGGCTGGTCTCTCTGTCGCCGCTACGCGGCTTGGCATCTATCAGCTTGGAATCCCACGGCTGACGCCGTGGGCTACATTCTTTTGCTGCTCCGCAGCTGTTTCTCGGCGAGGCGTCGCCAGCAGTTAGGATGCAGTCCTTTGCGCCTTTGTTCCTTTGTTGTTCAATTCCAGTTTTCTGACTTTCGGACGCCTGGCACGTCCGTCAATTCGCGAAAAGCTGAAAAACGGCGGAGCTGGAAAAAGGAAATTACGGTTGTACCTCAATTTTCCGGAGGGAAA
>CBHWET010000170.1:0-9855 GCA_966112985.1 uncultured bacterium
AATTGCGCCTGATGTCGCCAAAGCGTAATTATCCGGTAAACGGAAAATGAAGAAATCCCTTCTTTCAAAGACTATCGCGCTCTGTGCATTGGTTATGGTACTCGCATTCGTCGGATGCGTCACGGATGGCACATCGACTTCCGATGTGACGCCTGTTGGGGCCGCCGCCGCGCCAGTCCCGGGCTACGCAGATTTGCTTCAGAATGGTGATCGATTGAAGATTACGTTCTCCGGTCTAAACGAGGGCACTATTTTGCCGATGCACCCGATTGACGTCCAAATCAATGAGTCAGGCACTATTTCACTGCCATTGGTTGGTGCGATTAAGGCCTCTGGCGCCAGCATTTCTGACCTTGAGAGCGCGATTTATAAAGCTTACGTACCCAAGTATTATAAAAACTTGAACGTCACTGTTAGTGCTGAGCGGTTTTTCTTTGTGGGTGGTGAAGTAAAGAATCCAAGCCGATTGCCTTATCTCGGTGGCGTTACTGTTTTGCAAGCGATTCAGTCCGCTGGAGATTTTACCGATTTTGCTGATCGGAAGCACGTCCGGCTGACACGCGTCAATGGCCAGAACGAGATCATTAACTGCAAAAAGGCTTTGCATGACCGCAAGCTGGATTTGCCAGTTTATCCAGGCGATACCATCACAGTTCCGAGAGGACTCTGATGCTCCAGTTGAAGATTGTTTCAGGCAAAAAGGCGGGCGATGAAATCATCGCCCGCCGTTTTCCTTTTCGGATAGGACGCGGATCTGCCAATGATCTTGCGCTCGACGGCAATGGTGTTTTCGAGAAGCACCTTGATATTGATCTGCGTGGAAAAGAGTTCGTTCTCAAAACTCAGCCGAATACATTTGTCGCCGTTGCAGGGCAACAGAAGATTTCGGATGCCGTTTTGCGAAATGGTGATTTGATCGAAATCGGCGAAAACAAACTTCTTTTCAATCTTAGCCCGAATAAACAACGTGGATTGAACGGCCGGGAGCTTGCGATATGGATCGGTTTAGTGGTTGTCAGTCTGTTTCAAATCGCATTGATAATCTGGCTTAGGCGGCCTTAGTCCGCCCTCTTTGCCTAATGACGGAAGTGACGTATTTCCGTGAAAGCCATCGCAACGCCCCTTTCATCCGCTGCAGCAATCACCTCAGCGTCGCGCACAGACCCTCCCGGCTGAATCGCTGCGGTTGCTCCAGCTTCCGCAGCTGCGATGAGTCCATCCGGAAATGGGAAAAACGCGTCGCTACAAACAACGCTTCCTTTCAAAGCCAATTTTGCTTCGCCCGCCTTCCAGACCGCGATGCGACTCGAATCTACACGGCTCATTTGGCCCGCTCCCACTCCTAAAGTCCGATCGCTCGCAGCATAAACAATCGCGTTTGATTTAACGTGTTTAACGATCCGCCAACCGAAAAGCATCGCTTTCAATTCTGCTTCAGTCGGTTTGCGCTTCGTGACGATTTTCAAATTCTGTGCTGTGACAGTCTTTAGGTCGCGTTCCTGCAGAAGGTAGGATTCGGCCCCAACGCTGCGAACATCCCACGGCTTTGTCGTTGCTGGATTCTTTAGCATTTTCAACAGGCGCAGGTTCTTTTTCTTTTGAAGGAGCGCGAGTGCATCAGGAGCAAAATCAGGCGCGACGATAACTTCGCTGAAAATCTCGGCGATTGCTTCCGCGCACGCTAAATCCAGCTTTTCGTTAACGGCAATGATTCCCCCGAATGGTGCTTGTTTGTCTGTCGCGTATGCTTTGTCCCACGCGTCGCGAAGATTTTTCCCCTGGCCAACCCCACACGGATTTGTGTGTTTCAGAATGGCGAGCGTTGCCTGTTCGCCCGTAAACTCGCAGATCAAGCTTCCGGCGGCTGTCAGGTCCAAAATGTTGTTGTACGAGAGTTCCTTCCCGTGCAGTTGCTGAAAATATTCTCTGAAATTACCATAGAGCGCGGCTCGTTGATGCGGGTTTTCGCCGTAACGAAGCGCCTGTGCCTGAGTTTCGCTAATCCGCAATGTCTGCGGGAGGTCGGAGGTTTCCAGGCCAAATGCTTTGGTAAAATGTGCGGCAATAATTCCATCGTAAGCCGACGTGCGTGCAAAAACTTTCACTGCCAGACGGCGGCGCTGCTCGACCGTTGTGTTTCCATCCGCTTTGATTTTATCCGCGATTTCGGCGTAATCAGCAGGGTCGATGACTACCGTAACGCTGTCGTGATTCTTGGCCGCACTACGCAGCATTGATGGCCCGCCGATATCAATGTTTTCGATGGCGTCATGCAAGGTTACGCCGGGTTTAACGATTGTTTGTTCGAAGGGATATAAATTCACTACCACGAGATCGATCGGGCCGATCTTATGTTTCTTAACGGCTTTTTCGTGTTCAGCGTTGCCGCGGATATAAAGCAAGCCGCCATGGATTTTTGGATGAAGCGTCTTGACCCGTCCATCGAGCATTTCAGGGAACTCTGTATAGGCGCTCAAATCAGTGACGCTGATGTTCGCTTCACGCAACGTTTTTGCAGTCCCGCCGGTGGAGATAATCTCAACACCCGCCTCTTTTAAAATTTGGGCGAAGGGCACCAAGCCGGTCTTATCGAAAACGGAAAGTAACGCGCGCTGAATCTTTGCCATAGAGGGCGTTTAAATTCTCAAAGCCGGGCACGGAGTCAATCGGCAAATCAACGAGTGTTCAAGCCGGTTGCCTATCCGGCAGACGCGCTGCATTTTTAATTATGGAAACTATTCCGGCTCTTCACAAAACAGATTGGATTCGTTTTCAAATTCCAGATCGTCGAGTTCTCGAAGGATTCGTTCAGGACATTACGGAAGACGGCCGCATTTTGATTGGTAAAACGCCCGACACTCCCTTTGAGCGCGAATGGTATCGTCTCGAAGACATTTCGGTTTTAGGGACGCAGACTGTGGGCGCACCTGTTTAGCCAGTTGGCCGTTGAGCGGTGCGACCTGTTTCACAGAAAAACCCTATTTTTAGGGGTGCTGCTCCGATACTTCAGTCTTCTCCTTCGAGCGTTCGTTCAATAAAGATGTAACGAACGTCGCCTATGAAGAAATTTCTTCGTTTACTTATTTTCGGCTGCACCGTTCTGGTCGCTGACGCGGTACTGGCTGACAACCGTCCGAATATCATCGTTATCCTTGCCGATGACCTTGGGTTCTCTGACATCGGTTGCTTCGGCAGCGAAATCCAAACGCCAAATATCGATGCGCTGGCGAAAAACGGGATTCGCTACACGCAGTTTTACAACACCGCGCGTTGTTGCCCGACGCGCGCTTCGTTAGTGACGGGACTTTATCCACATCAGGCGGGGGTCGGTCACATGATGGTCGATCGGAGTCTGGCAGGGTACCGCAGTAATCTGAATCGCAACTGCGCTACCATTGCAGAGGTCCTGCGCGGTGCTGGTTATAAAACCTACATGTGTGGAAAGTGGCACGTTACGCACTTCGATGGCCCAAACGATGATCAATCGAATTGGCCGGTGCAGCGTGGCTTCGACAAGTTTTACGGAACGCTTCGCGGTTACGGCAGCTTATATGATCCATCTGCGTTGTGCCGACAGAATAAATTTATTACCCCGGAAAACGATCCCGAGTACAAGCCCAAGCAATTTTATTATACGGATGCCTTGAGCGATAACGCGGTGCAATACATCCGTGCGCATCAACAGGAATCCGCAGGGAAACCGTTCTTCATGTATCTCGCATATACCGCGGCGCACTGGCCGATGCATGCCTTGGAGAAGGACATCGATAAGTATCGCGGCAAATTCGACAACGGCTATGACCCTGTTCGTAAGGCGCGCTTTGAGAAGTTGAAACAGCTTGGATTGCTTGATCCTAAATGGGACTTCACACCGACGGCCGGCGATTGGGCAGGCGTAAAGCGGAAAAAATGGGAGGCCCGTTGCAAGGAGGTCTTCGATGCGATGATCGACAACATGGACCAAGGCATCGGCCGCGTTATCGCCGAATTGAAAAAGCAAAACCAACTCGACAACACGCTCATCCTGTTTCTGCACGACAACGGCGGTTGTGCGGAGGATATGGGACGTAAAGGTGAACAAACGGGTGAAGGACTCCGTTTGCATCCAATGAAACCCGACGAACTTCAGCCACAAACTAAACCTCCGATGCAAACCCGCGATGGACGACTCGTTCGGACTGGTCCAGGTGTGATGCCAGGGCCGGAAGACACCTACATTGCTTACGGTCGCGCATGGGCCAACGTTTCGAATACACCATTCCGCGAATACAAACATTGGGTGCACGAAGGCGGTATCTCTACGCCGTTGATTGCCCATTGGCCAAAGGGAATCGCCGCAAAAAGAGTTGGTGCCGTCGAGAATGCCCCGGGCCACGTCATTGATATCATGGCGACGTGTGTTGATGTCGCTCGCGCGGACTACCCAAAACAACTCAACGGTAACGAAATCAAACCGATGGAAGGCATAAGTCTCAGGTCGACGTTCGAAGGACAACCGCTGAAACGCACGGTGCCCATCTTCTGGGAGCACGAAAGCAATCGTGCTGTCCGCGATGGCAAATGGAAGCTCGTCGCAAAAGCCGATGAGAAATGGGAACTCTACGATATGGAAGCGGATCGCACTGAAATGCACGATCTCGCTTCGGCAAAACCTGAGCTCGTCAAATCGATGTCCAAAAGGTGGGATGAATGGGCTGCCCGCGCCAATGTCCTTCCACTTGGCGGATGGAAAGGAAAAGCAGCAGGGGAATGAGTCTTTAGACGAGTGTCTTGATGCGCCTATCCAGATCGCGTCGATTAATGAGATCGACAACCTCAAGGCGCTCGCGCAATCGGAATAACAAACGGAATTCACTGCCGATGCGCTGCCGCAACGTCGTGGGGCACGCCTTTAATTGTACCACTCCGACAAATGCAGAAGGTTCACCTGCGGCCAATCTGCCGATCATTGACATGGCCGCGCGGGCTACGTGTTTGGGAACGTTGTTCAACGTGTCCTGGAACTTGTGTGGAAAATCGATGAGTCGTACAGGCTGATTCGAGTTATTCTGTTCCGGCAGGACGAGGTCGTCTTCTGCATCTCGTTCGATGGGAGCTGGCGCGGCTGGCTTCTTTTCGTTCTGTAGATTTTCGAGATGTTCCTGTGTGTTCTGTAACTCCCGGCGCAACTCATTCCGTTCGTTGTGTTGCCGCTTAAGTTCCTCCTTCAACGATTCCATTTTCTGACGCAGCTCGTCCGACGTTTTTTCTTCCGCCTTCGCCACGGCGGGTGTCATCGCGACCGATTCCGCCGCGCGTCGTTCGCGAAGTTCTAATTCGCGCTGCAATTGATGCATTGCTTCGTTCAACTGCCGGACTTCTTTTGCTTTATCTTCCAGCCGTTGACTCGCTGCACGCAATTCATCGCTAAACCCGGGGCGGGCGGCATTCTCTTTGCGAATGCATTCATCGAGGATGTCTCCGAAAGGTTCTTCACCCGTCAGGTTCATTTTGTCGCGAACCTGCAACAAAAGTTCATAGAGAAATGTAGCGTCTTTGGCCGGCAGCAACGGAATGACACTGCGCGCGACAATAATCGCCATGCCCGGATATTTGGAGATCAACATTCCCCACGCATAGCCCTTGTAGTTGTCCGGTTCGTTGACTTTTACCGAGTTCGACGCGCAATGTTCTAAAATCTGGAGGATTCGCTCGGGACGACCTTCCCCGCGCAGAAGGCCAATGCTCATATGAACTTCATCCTCGATTTCGGCGGCGTCGGGGCGCACCGCAAACAGCCGGTCAATGATGTCCTTGCGTTGAACCTGCGCCGCAAAAAAGGCAAGGTGATGCCATTGCGCATCCCAGTCCTTATGGTATCCGACTTTTTCGAAGGCTTCGGTCGCACGATCGAAACATTTGCAAACCGTAAGTCGATCCAGGTACGCGGCGAACAGCTCTCTGGGTATGCGCGTTGGGTCGTATTGCATCATGTTGATGGCAAACGTCCGGTTGATGAGATCCAGCGTTAAGCCGCGTTCGGGTGCTGTCCGTAATTCTTCAGTCGTGAGGCCAGCGATTGGTGACGACTTACGCAATCGCTCCTGGTCTTTTTCGATACAACATTGTTTGTATTTTTTCCCGCTGCCGCAAGGGCAGGGGTCATTGCGTCCGATCTTCTCGACGGCACGTCGCATGGTGATGCCTGTCGCCAGCGTCTGGCCGGACGTGTCGTTGATGAGGTCGATTGCCGGGCCTTTGCAATAAGCCATGAACGTGTCGAAACATTCTTCCCGTTCCTTCGCAGAAACTTTTGTGTCTTCATCGACGAGCTTGATCAAGGCATCGTCGCCGATTGTATGGGCGAGCAGACTCAGCATTTGCGGCAGATGCTTGCGCGCATCGGCGCTTCGACATTGCTTCCGTGCCTGTTCCATATAGCCGGCGGGATATACGCCGTTGCGATGTTCTTTGCACCAGAAGGCGATAACGAGCAGCGCAGCGATGACGAGCTGATGCGTGACCATGTTGCCGCGCATAGCTTCAAGGAGCATTTCCGGCACATCTCCTTTCGCTCCCCAGCAGTAACGTTGCAGCAGCGGGCCGGCAGAAAGCATGTATCCACCATCCACGAGATGTTTGGCATCCAGGCTGAAGCCATTGTGCATTGCTCCAATGACAACGCACTGAAACTGTCCCGAATGCTTCTCCTTGACGATCTCCGTGAGCAGCGCATCGAGCTCCTTCTCGTCGGTCGGCAGCATGGTGGCGAGCCGGCAAACGTTTTCCCGGTTCATTCTATTCTTCGTAATAAACTCACCAATCTGCGCGCGCATAAATCTAAGGCCATTGTAATGGCAGCTTCTCCAGAATTCGAGCAGGGGATTGAAATATAGAAAAGTTGGTTTTTTAGGTTTTGAACGCTCTCGGTCTTGCCACGATTGCGCAAAACTGAAACGTCGCTACTTTTGTCGGCATGGACGATCCGTTGCTATTCGGCAGTTTTGATTACTGGCTGATGTTTGCCGTCCTGGCGTTCGGACGTGCGATGGATTTTTTCAGCACGTGGGTCGCAACTCCGAACCTGATTTTAGAAGGCAATCCTCTGGCGAAGCGACTCGGTTGGAGATTGGGCATCGTCGTAAATGTCGCCCTTGTTTTCACATTCGCGTTCTGGCCAATGACCGCGATCATTGTCAGTACAACCAGCCTCCTTGTTGCGGCCAGAAACCTGCAGCAGGCATGGCTCATGCGCAGCCTTGGTGAAGAAGGGTATCGGGCATGGTTTGTGCAACGATTGATCGAGGCAAACCTGCCTTTCTACGTGTTCTGCCTCGTAGCGCAGACCGTTCTTATCGCACTGGTCGGCGGCACTGTCGTTTACTTCAGTCAGTTTGGTTCCCTTGATGCCTCGGATGGCAAGCACGTGCTGATTATACCTTTCTCGATCGGCATTGGCATCGTGGGCTATGCTGCAACGGTTCTGTTCTACACTCTACTTTCAGTGTGGCGCATCCGGCGGTCGATACGCTAAATTCTGTCCTCGCATGTATCATCCGACGTCATCTGAGTTTCTGCGACTCGCGCAGCAGGGGAATTTGATTCCGGTCACGCGCACCATTCTTGCCGACTTCGAAACACCATTGTCGGCCTATCGCAAAATCCGCGGTCAGGGCGAATCATTTCTATTTGAGTCGGTAGAAGGGGGAGAGCACCTCGGTCGCTATTCATTTGTCGGCTGTAATCCGCGGTCGATCATCCGCCAGACCGGTAATCGCGTGGAAGTCATCGAAAATGGGAAAGTCATCGAGAAGTTTGCCGTTTCCCGCGAACAATCCTGTGACAAATGCGTAAAGGACGGTCTCGAGGTCGTCGAAGGCGTGATGAAGAAGTTTAAAGCTGTTCCTCTTCCTGGCCTTCCCCGCTTCACGGGCGGTGCCGTGGGATTTATCGGATACGAGTTCATTCACGATGTTGAACCCGTCGTTCCTCGCCCGGCTTGCGATGAGTTGAAGACACCAACGATGTATTTCCTTATCGCGGATGAATTGCTGATTTTCGATCGCGTGAAGCAAACGATTACGATTCTTGTGAACGCGATTTTAGACGAGAAGACGAGGCCGGAAGATGCTTACGAAGATGCGATTGCCGAGATTGATCGTATCATTTCGTTGCTCGAACAGCCCAGTGAACACATTCCCGTAAGTGTTCCAGCCGAAATTCCCGAGATGCCGTTCGAATCAAACGTTACGAAAGAGAAGTTTTTCGAAAACGTTTCCAAGTCGAAGAAATATATTAACGCCGGGGACATCATTCAGATCGTTGGTTCGCAGCGTTTTTCGGCGCCGGTGAAGGCGTCCCCTCTTGATATTTATCGCGCCGCCCGCAACATCAATCCTTCGCCCTACATGTTCCTGCTGGAGCTCGAAGGTTTTGCGCTGGTTGGTGCTTCGCCGGAAATTCACGTTCGCTGCGAGGACAATATAGTGGAGATTCGTCCCATTGCCGGCACCCGTCGCCGTGGCGCTACAACCGAGGAAGATATTGCTCTCGAAAAAGAATTGCTGGCCGACCCAAAGGAACGAGCTGAACACGTCATGCTCGTTGACCTCGCGCGTAACGATCTCGGCCGCGTTTGCGATTATGGGTCTGTGCAGGTGAAAGATTTGATGATCATCGAGCGTTACAGCCACGTGATGCACATCGTCTCACAGGTCGAAGGTAAACTTTCTAAAGAAAGGAGCCCGTATGATCTGATGCGCGCGACTTTCCCGGCTGGAACGCTCAGCGGTGCTCCGAAAATTCGCGCGATGCAGATCATTTCCGAACTGGAGCAAACAACCCGCGGGCCTTACGGCGGATGCGTGGGTTATTTTTCCTTCAATGGCAATCTCGATTGCTGCATCACGATCCGAACCGCTCTCATTAAAGACGGGAAAGCGTACGTTCAGGCGGGCGGGGGATGGGTTAATGATTCGACGCCGGAAGCAGAATTTCAGGAAACGGTGAACAAGTCCAAAGCCATGCGGAAAGCAATCGCGATGGCGGAAAACTTCGGTAAGCAGGAGTAGTTGTGTCGCCATTAGCGATTTTTAGCCAAAAAAATCTCGGATGATACCCGCCCGCTTTGTGTAGAGGCCGTCGAAGGAGCCTTTGCATGCCGATTTCGAAAAAACGATCATTTTGGACTCCTTGATTCGGTAAGTTCTTCTAAAACCGCGAGTTGCAGCTTCGTTTTCGAGGGGTTTTCGATTTTGGAGCATTTTTCCGGAATGACGGCGCTGGTAAAAATCGAAAATGGGTGCTCTGCAGGTTCGCCGAGGCGCCATTATCGATTTTGGAGGCGTTTTCCGGAACGTCTATTCCGGTAATATCGATAATGGGTGGTCTGCAGCTTCGTTTCAGAGCCATTTTCTGTTTCGGACCGGTTTTCCGGAATGGATATTCCTGTAAAAATCGAAAATGGGTATGCTGCAGCTTCAGAAATCTGCTCCGAAACGGAAAATGGCTTTCCGGCAGACCGACGCAACGCTCCGAAACCGCAACGGGACTGTCGTTACTTCGGAAATCCGGTCCAAAATAGAAAACGGTCCGATGCAGCTTCAATAATCGGTACCAAAACCGAACGAGACTATTCGTTGAGAAGGTTTTCTGGTCCAAAATGACAAAGGGGGCAGGACCGATTCGGCTGCGGGTGTCCAAACACCATGGCTCACGGGGGAGGAATCACCAAGGGGGTATTTGCGACGGAGCCGGGATTTAGAATCTGTTGGAGTTGCATCCTTTGATACGCGTCGGTGCCAAGGATCTTCTCCAAGGATTTCTCCCGCTCAACCTCCGCCGCGATAATGGCGTCGCTCTTCTCTTCAACACTCA
>CBHWET010000171.1:0-9833 GCA_966112985.1 uncultured bacterium
CCCGAAATCGGCTCGACAAGTGTGGGGCGGTGCGGTGAACTCGGCGCGTATCTGGAGGTGCCAACCGGCCAACCAATCCGTTGATATGAAGGCGCAAACAACTTTGCTGGTTTCTGTATTGCTGAACCTTGGTCTTGTCGCAGCAACGGCTTACTATTTTAAATCTTCACCCGACGCGAGTGTCACAAAGTCCACAACGACGACCAATGTCGTGGGAGCGTTGAACACGAAGGTGGCGCGCGAATTCGAGACGAATTACACGGTCGTCACCAACAACGGTTCATCAAACTTCAGCTGGCACCAGGTCGAATCGCCGGAATACAAAATTTACATCGCCAACCTTCGCTCGGTTCAATGTCCTGAGGAAACGATTCGCGACATCATTTATGCCGATGTGACCAAGCAATATGCGCAAAAGTTTCGGGCGCTGCGCAATGCTTCCGGCAGGCAAAATGATTATTGGAAAGGTAATCGCGTTTACAACAAAGAGGCCCGTGACCTCTCAGCACAATACCGTGCGTTGGAGCGCGAAAAATCTGCCTTGCTGAAAGAACTGCTGGGCGTCGATCCCGCAAAAGAGGAGCGTAAGGAAAGCGGTAACTTTGATTATTACGAGCGGCAGTACAGCTTTTTGCCGGAGGAAAAGCAGGACCAGGTTCGCAGTGTCATGGACAAATATAACGACCTGCAACAGGAGATTTATCGACGGAGCGCGGGCGCCTTTGACGCCGAAGATCAAAAGCAATTGCGTGAGCTGCGTAATAAGAAATTAGCGGAACTGGCGCAGTTTTTAACCCCACAGGAACTCGAAGAATTCGAGCTGCGATCCTCGCAAACGGCAAACCAGCTTCGGTCCGACGTGGAGGTGCTCAATTTATCGGAGGCTGAATTTCGCGAATTGTACAAGCTACGCACGGCACGCGCTGACGATCTCGAGTTTTACCCGGAGCAGGATGACAAAGAAGGACAGGAACGTCGCAAGAAAGCCGTGGCCGACGTGGACGCACAGGTAAAAACGTTTCTCGGTGACGAACGGTATGCCGAATACGAACGTGCCAAGCAGTACGACTACCGACAGTTGGTTCATCTGGCGGAACGATACGATTTGCCGAAACAAGCCGCGATTGACGTATTCGACATGAAAAAGACGGCTGAAGATTACTCCAGGAAAGTTCGGGAGAATCACGATCTGACAAAAGAACAGCGCGACGCAAAGCTTAAGCAGATTGAGCAGGAGACGATCAAAGCACTCAACGAAAAGCTCGGGGAAAAAGCGTATAAGAGCTACAAAAACCGTGGCGGTTGGTGGATCAGCAATCTGGGACATTGAGGACCAAACATGAAAATCTTCCTTGTCATCTCCATCATGGTCAACGTCGCCCTGGCTGCGGCTATTGGATATAAGGTCTCGAACCATTCCGCCCGGCCTGGCGAAGAGGACACTGCTGTCACCCAGACAAACGAAATTGCGCGCCAATTGCTGAAGAAGAAAAAGCTGCAACAGACGGTTGTCGTAACAAATGGCGCTTCCGAGTTCACGTGGGCAAACGTGGAGGCTGCCGATTACAAGCGATACATAGCGAACCTTCGCAAGATCGAATGCCCTGAGGAAACGATTCGGGACATCATCATCGCCGACATCGAAAAATATTATCGCAACAAACTGGCGCCTTTCAGACGCCCAAAGGAAGAACGCGAATTCAAGTTCTGGAAAAACGAACGCTATTGGGGGCCGCGTGAATCGGCCGAATACTACGAAGCCAATCGAGCTGCGGAAAAGGAGAAGCGTGAGCTGATCAAAGAATTGCTCGGCGTCGATTATGTAGAGGAGAAACAAAAACAGTTCGGCTGGAGCGATGAGAATGATCCGTTCAACAAATTACCGGCCGATAAAAAGGAACAGATTGGCAATATCATGCGCAAATTTGGCGACATGGAGCAGGACATCTATCGTCGTGCCAATGGCGAACTCTTCGATGATGACGCCAAAGAATTGGCGAAAATCCGCAAGCAACGTCATGACGAAATGGCGAAAGTCCTTAGCCCGGAGGAATTGTTTGAATGGGAAGTTCGTCACTCCAATACCGCGCAAAACATGAAGTGGAACGAGTTGGCAGGATTCGACGCCACGGAAGAGGAGTTCCGCGCTATTTTCAAAGTAAAACAGGCGTCCGATTACCCGGATCCCGACGAAGACAAAACAGTGGCACAGGAACGCCGCAAATCGGCTGATGAGCAATTGAAACAGGTTCTGGGAGACGAACGTTACAAGGATTATCAACAGGCCCAGAACTGGGAGTTCCGGGAATTGGCCCGGCTCACGGATGGCCTGGAGCTCGGACGCGATGTCGCCAAGAAAGTGTATGGGATGAAGGACGATGTGATGAAAGCGGCCCGCGAGGTCCGTAAAGATCAGTCGCTGACGCAAGAACAACGCGAGGCAAAACTCCTCGAAATCAAAACCGCGGCGGAACAAGAGATCATTCAGTCTTTGGGCCAGCGAGGTTTCAAAGCGTACAAACGCAACGCCTGGTGGTTGCGCGAATTGGCGCCACAGAAGTCCAGTTCATAAACAGGCAGCTCGAATTTCTCCGTGTTCATCTCCGTTCATCCGTGTTTTATTTTTCACCGATGACACAAGCGGAAGCTCAAGCTCGTCACAAACAACTCGCGGCGCAGATCCGGCAGCACGATCACGCCTATTACGTCCTGGCGCAGCCAACCATTTCCGACCCGGAATACGACCGTCTTTACCGCGAACTCGTCGACCTCGAAACGCAGTATCCTGAGCTCATCACGACCGATTCACCCTCGCAACGCGTCGGCGGTGAACCACTGAAGCAGTTCAAGCCGGTCCGGCATTTGATGCCGATGATGAGCCTCGACAACACCTATTCGCAGCAGGAGGTCCGGGACTTTGTGGCGCGTGTGCAGAAGATTGTTCCCAATGAGAAACTCGAGTGGAGCGTAGAACCCAAAGTCGATGGCGTGGCAATGAATCTTCGTTACGAGGACGGTCTCCTGACGATCGCGGCGACGCGCGGCGACGGCACAACGGGCGACGACATCACGAGCAACTTAAAAACAATCCGATCGGTGCCGCTCAAGTTCCATGACCTGGCAGGGCCGCGTTCGACCGGGTCCCATTCGGACCTCGATCTGTTCGGCTCGCAATCGAACGCTTTACGACAAGCCCCCACGCTCCTCGAGGTCCGCGGCGAAGTATTCATGACGCGCGCCGGTTTCAAAAAGCTGAATGAGGAGCGTCTTGCGGCCGGCGACGAGATTTTCCAAAACCCGCGCAATGCTGCGGCTGGTTCGCTGAAGCAACTCGACCCGCGCATCGTGGCCACACGCCCGCTCGATGCAATCTTCTACGGTGTCGGCCGTGTCGAAGGAGATGATCTTCCAAAGACGCATGAAGAATGGCTCGAGCTGCTCAAGGCCCTCGGTTTTAAAACGCCGGAGTGGTTTCGTGTGTGTCATTCTACGGAAGATCTCCTCAAAGCGATCGATGATTTGGATAAGATTCGCCGCGACTTTAAATACGAGACCGACGGCGCCGTTATCAAACTAAACAATTTCCCGCTACGCGAGAAAGTCGGTTACACCGCCAAGGCGCCGCGTTGGGCGATGGCTTACAAATATGCGCCGGAACAGGCACAGACGAAATTGCGCGATATCACCGTGCAGGTGGGACGGACCGGCGCATTAACGCCGGTCGCTGAATTGGAGCCGGTATTTCTTGCAGGAAGCACGATCGGTCGTGCGACGCTTCATAACGAAGACGAGATCAAACGGAAAGACATCCGCATCGGCGACACCGTGACCATTGAGAAAGCCGGCGAAGTCATTCCTGCCGTGGTCAACGTGGTGCTCGCGAAACGTCCGCCCGAAGCCCAACCGTTCGACTTCTTCCAGCACCTCAAAGGGAAGTGTCCGGTTTGTGGCGGCGCGATTCGACGTGATCCGGAATTTGTCGTGTGGCGTTGTGAAAACATTTCCTGTCCGGCACAAGCGACGCGACGCATCGAATACTTCGCGGCTCGCACGGCTCTGGACATTGAAAGTATCGGCGGTGTTGTAGCTGATAAAGTGGTGGAACGCGGATTGGTCCGTGATCCACTGGATCTTTTTACGCTGAAAGTGGATCAACTCGCCACGCTGAACCTCGGCACAATCGACGCACCGCGCACGTTCGGCGAAAAGAATGCGACGAAAGCGATTCAAGCCATTGAACGCGCAAAGACGTTCCCGTTATCCCGCTGGTTATTCGCCCTCGCGATTCCCGAAGTTGGAAAAACCACGGCGGCTGACATCGCGAAGTTTCATGATGACCTGAAGGATGTGGCGCAGTCGAAATTATTGGCAGACGTCGTGGCTTATCACGAAGCGCGTGAGAACAAACAGAAAGCGGAAGCGGAAGTGATCGCTGAGCGTCTTGTTACCGCGGGTTTCGCCAGCCGCTCGAAACGTAAGAACGAAAAGGAAGAAGGTATCGTGACGGAAGTAGGCCCGGTGGTCGCCAAAAGTGTTCTGGACTATTTCGCCTCCGAAACCGGGAAAACTGTTTTGCAGCGATTGGGACAACTCGGGATTAATCCGAAAGGCGACAAGGCAGCCAAGCCGAGCGGACCACAGCCGTTCGCCGGTAAAACATTTGTGCTCACCGGAACCTTACCGACAATGAGCCGCGATGAAGCTGGCGCGAAGATACAGGCGCTGGGTGGCCACGTTTCCAGCAGCGTCAGCAAGAATACCGACTATCTTCTTGCCGGAGCGGAAGCGGGTTCGAAGTTGGACAAGGCGCAGGCGCTCGGAGTGAAGGTAATTGATGAAGCCGAGTTTCTGAAGATGTGCGAATAGTCGCAGGGCTGCTGCCGTTATGGTTTGGCAAACGGATTGATTTTCTGCACACTCTTGATCGGTGGGTATCACGCCACAGCAGTTTGAACAGATGCGCTCGCGGACAGCGGCCGCAACGTCACCCCAAGCCCGGCGACCGCGCGCGGCAACACCAGTTTTCCAGCCCGCGACCACAGTTCCTTCCGTCCAACACAAAGTCATTATAGGAATTGACCCGTCCCTGCGCGGCACGGGTTTCGGCGTGATTGAACTAGGCAAACCTTTTCCGAAGACGCTTGCCCAGGGAACGATCTCCTGCCCTGCCGGGTGGGAACGTTCACGTTGTCTCGCCCGCATTGCACAGACGCTTCGCGATGTCTTACAGAAACACCGACCGACGGCGTGTGCGATCGAAGGTTTGTTTTATGCGCAGAATTTGCAAACCGCTTTAATCATGGGCGAGGCTCGCGGTGCTGCACTTGTCGCCATTGCCGAGACAAATATCGACATCTTTGAAATCGCGCCCAGGAAAGTGAAGCAAGCGATTGTCGGCTATGGAGCCGCACAGAAGCTTGCGGTCGCAAAAATGGTGCAGCGCATGTTGCAACTTCCCGAACCGCCAGCGCCGGACGCAGCCGATGCGCTGGCCCTGGCATTGGCATTCTCGCAAGAGACGAATCGATTCAGTTTAAGTAGCCCGAAGCGTGTTTGACGTGAATCGTTTATTGACTCCCCTGCTCCATTCACGCCATACGTTTCAAGTTTCACACATCCAATGATCTGGGACTTACATTGTCACATCGCGACTGTTGAAGGCCGCACTCCCGACGAACGCATGAGTCGCCTGATGGAATTGGCGACCCGCATGGGAATCGAGCGCGTCTGCATTTACATGGGTGAAAAGTGGTCGAACGATCCTTCGCCGGACGATTTCCGCAAACAGAACGACGACGTGCTGCAGGCACTGAGTCATTGGCATCATCGCGCATTCGGTTTTGTTTATTTAAATCCCAAGCACGTGGATGCGAGCCTCGCGGAAATCGATCGCTGCATCGCACACGGACCGATGGTCGGTGTGAAGTTGTGGGTAGCCGAACGTTGCAATTCAAAGAATCTCGATCCCATCGTCGAACGCGCTACCCAATTGAAAGCCGTCGTGTTCCAACACACGTGGTTCAAGACTGGCGGCAATCAGCCGGGGGAATCTTCGCCACTTGACCTTGCGGAACTCGCAGCACGTCATCCAAACGCCAGTATTATATGTGGCCACACCGGCGGCGACTTTGAACGGGGGATCCGTGCGATCCGTCCTTTTAAAAACGTTTCCACCGATCTCGCCGGCGCTGATCCAACAAATGGAATTACGGACATGGCCGTGCGTGAACTTGGCGCCGAGCGTGTGTTGTATGGCAGCGATGCCGGCGGACGCAGCTTCGCCTCGCAACTTTCAAAGGTTTACGGCGCGCAAGTCTCTGATGCCGCGAAGAAACTGATTTTCGGCGAGAACTTGAAACGGCTCCTTACGCCAATCCTCAAAGAGAAAGGCATGCTGTGAGCGAGAAGATCATCGACGTCAACGTAGATTTATTCCGATGGCCGTATCGCCGTTTGCACGGCGATGAGACCGAAGCGCTTGTCGATAAACTGCATCGTTACCATATCAAACAAGCGTGGACTGGCAGTTTCGAAGGTGTATTTCAGTTTGATATCGAAGGCGTCAATCATCGCCTCGTCACCGAATGCAAGAAACACGGCCATGGGATGTTAGTTCCGTTCGGCTCCGTCAATCCGATGTTGCCCGACTGGGAGGAAGACCTGCGTCGCTGCCACGAAGTTTATAAAATGCCCGGCATTCGGCTCCACCCGAATTACCACGGCTACAAACTGGATGATCCGAAATTTGCACGATTGCTGGAATTGGCGAGCGAGCGACGGCTCATTGTTCAACTTGCCGTGCTGATGGAAGACAAGCGGATGCAGCACGATCTGTTTCAGATTCCGCCGGTGGAGATTGAGCCATTGGAAAAGATTGTACCGAAAATTTCCAACCTGCGTCTGATGTTGCTCAACGGTTTCCAGGGAACCAGTCGTCCGCTCCTCTGGAAATTGGCTGCAACAAAGAAGGTATTCTTCGAAATCGCAACACTCGAAGCGGTCGCTGCGCTTGAGCCATTGGTTAAACAAATGCCCGTGTCACAGATTCTATTCGGCTCACACGCGCCATTCTTTTATTTGGAAGCAGCGGTGTTGAAGATGAAAGAGTCGGCGCTCACGCAAGACCAGCACAGAGCGATTGTTTATGACAATGCTCATGGGATGATTGGATAGGTTTATCAGCTCCGGGCGGCGCAGTGGCAGCATAGACCGTGATCACGGGGAAAAAATTCTTTTCCTTCGCCCGATTTTTCCTGCTTGAATCCGCGCGCATGAGAATTTTGGTCATAGGCTCCGGAGGACGCGAACACGCGCTCGTTTGGAAACTGGCGCAATCACCCCATGTCACGCAGATGTGGTGCGCACCTGGCAACGCTGGCATCGGCGAAGAACGTCTAGCCAAAAATGCCGCGGCAATTGAATGTGTCAATATCAGCGCCGAAGAGTTGCCGAAGCTGCTCGCGTTTGCGCAGGAAAAGAAGGTTGACCTTACCGTCGTCGGACCAGACAACCCGCTCGCTCTCGGCATCGTTGATTTGTTTCAAAAGAATGGCGCGCGCATTTGGGGACCAAACCAAAGGGCGGCGCAGTTCGAATCCTCAAAAGTTTTCTCCCAACACTTCATGGAAAAACACGGAATTCCGACGGCGCGCAGTGGAATCTTCGCCGAGGTAAAGGAAGCGAAACGCTTTGCCGCATCACTCGACGGCAAGTGCGCGGTCAAAGCCGATGGACTCGCACTCGGTAAAGGCGTTCTGATTTGCAGCAGTGTGTCGGAAGCCGACAAAGCAATCGATGAGATCCTCGTCAACAAAGCGTTTGGCGTCGCCGGCGCGAAAATTGTTATCCAGGAATTCCTCGAAGGGATGGAGATTTCCCTTCATGCGATCTGCGATGGCAAGACCGCAAAACTTTTCCCGACGGCGCAAGATCATAAACGCGCCCTCGACGGCGACGAAGGACTGAACACGGGCGGAATGGGGACTTATTCGCCAACTCCTTTTCTTGATGATGTTGAATTAGCGGAGACCGGACGAAAGATTCTGTACCCGTGGCTACAAGGTTGTGCTGAGGAAGGCATCGATTTCCGCGGGATTCTTTACCCCGGCATTATGCTTACAAAAAGCGGGCCAAAGGTCCTTGAGTTCAACGCGCGGTTCGGCGATCCCGAAACACAGATTTATCTGACTCGTCTCGAAAACGACCTCTTAGAAGTTCTCGATGCCAGCGTGAACGGCACTCTGGACAAAATTAATCTGACATGGAGCAAAAATGCATCTGTCTGTGTTGTAATGGCCTCCGGTGGCTATCCCGGCAGTTATGCGAAGGGCAAACCCATCAGCGGCCTCGATGTAGCAGCGCAACTTGCCAACACCAAAGTCTTTCATGCCGGCACGTCGCGCAACGGGAATCAAATCGTGAATAGCGGCGGACGCGTCCTCGGCGTAACAGCGTGGGCCGGCGATTTAAAGAAAGCGCGCGATGCGGCGTATGCGGCCGTCGATAAAATTCGGTTCGACGGCGCGCAGTTTCGACGCGATATTGCGGCCAAAGCTTTGGGAAACAATTTCTAACCACGGAAAAAACACAGATGAACAACAATCGTTTTCGGTTTCTGCGGACGGTTACCCTGGCAATTCTTCTTTCCATTGGTGGAGCACAAGCTGCTTCAACAAATGATCTTCCGAAGTTCGATGATCTTTTAAAATTATTGAAGGAGCATGGCGCCTTGTCGGCTGCTGAACTGGATCGCGCGGCTACGGAGGGTTTGTTAACGGCTTTGCATGGCCAGGTTGTGCTTCTCACCAACACATCTGCGAACACAAACATCGTTTCCGACCAAGCGGCGCTCGTCCGGTCGACCAATTACGATAAGAGCTTTGCTTATTTCCGGGTTGGGCAGGTCAAAGACAAGCTCGCCGAACAAATTTCCACCGCGTACGGCCAAATGGGGAAAATCAAAGGCGTGATTCTGGATCTGCGCTTTGCCGATGGGCGCGACTACGCCGCCGCCGCTCAGGTTGCAAACCTCTTTCTGAGCACGGAGCAACCGCTCCTCAGCTGGGGTAATGAAATTGCAAAAGCGACGACAAAGACGAATGCCATCACTCTTCCGGTCGTCGTGCTCGTCAACAAGCAAACTGCTGGCGCGGCAGAAGCACTCGCCGCTGTTTTGCGCGAGACACAAGTGGCCCTTTTGATCGGTTCACAGACCGAAGGCAGCGCAAGCATCTTCAATGAATTCTCCCTGCCAAGCGGGCAACGAGTTCGCATTGCTGTAGCGCAGGTTAAAATTGGACAGGACAAAGCAGCTTCTCCAGAAGGATTGAAGCCGGATATCGACGTCAGCGTGGCGCCCGAAGATGAAAAGGCTTATTTGGACGATCCATTTAAAAATCTCGCCAAAGCTACGGATGTGTCAGGGACAAATAGCCTAAGCAGCCTGGCGCGCACCAATCAGCCTCGTTTGAACGAAGCGGAACTAGTGCGTCAACATCGGGAAGGTTTCAGTTTGCGCGACCAATTGGCCGAGCAGCCATTGAAAGACGTACAAGGTACCGTCCGTAGTATCAATGATCCGGTCCTAATGCGTGCTCTCGACCTGTTGAAGGGCCTCGCTGTTGTTCAACAGACCCGTCACTGAGCGCCTGTTCTCTCAGTAAAACGGTTGATCTTGTTCCCACGGAAAACCCGACTGGTTTCCCGCCCTTTGCATGATTTGCAAAACCAACAGGGGAGCGTAAGGTCTAATCATGGCAGAGCAAAAGAAGAAGACCACGCCTCGGCCGACCCCGAACTCTTCCCACGCTGAGGAATCGGAACAAAATCCACCG
>CBHWET010000172.1:0-9778 GCA_966112985.1 uncultured bacterium
GCGGAAACGCGTCCGAAACTTCAGCGCCGCATTGCCCGTGCTTTGCGAATTTAAATTTCGAGGCAAACAACGCTGCGTCCGGTTTGATGAACGCATACTTCTGCCCTTTGACCACTTCGGCGGGAACGGGTTGCCCGTCGTATTTCTGGAGCGTCGGCTTGTAATCGAAAAGATCCAGCTGACTTGGAGCGCCGGCCATGAACAGGTAAATGACGTGTTTCGCCTTCGGCGCATAATGCGGAGACTTTGTTGCCAAAGGATCGATCACCTTGAACTTCGGTTTGCTCGCGCCAAATGCCGAACCGCTTAGCAGCGATGCCAATCCAATGCTGCCGAGACCGACGCCGCATTGTTTAAAAAACCAACGCCGTGAAATGTATTTAGCTGCCTCTTGTCTTAATTCCTGTTGATAGTTCATATCGTCGTCCAAAGTCTAAGGTCTAACGTCCAAGGTCTTCGCAGTCTGGTCATCTTTGAACTTGCTGCCCCGCAATTCGGAGCGGCGCAAATACCCCATTAAAGACGACAGCATCTTCGAGATCTTTACGGCCATCTCATACGCCGATTGGAATTGAGTCTCGGTGACGTACTTTTGGTCGAGCGCGATGTAAAGCTGAGCGCGCAGTTCGCCACAAGACCCTTTCGCGATTGCAAGAAAATGTCCGAATTCCCGATCACCATTACGTTCGAATCCCTCTGCAATATTTGCCATAATTGACGAAGCGGAACGTCTCAGCTGATCGCGCAGAGCAAAGTCCTTGGACAATCCGTTGTGATTCGATATGTCATAAACAAGCCGCGTCAGGAGGCGCGCCGTCTTCCAGACTTCCAAATCTTCAAATTTGCTGACTTGCGCCATAGAGTTCGACCTTGGATTTAGGACCTTAGACGTTGGACTTATTCTTTTGTAACCGTCTCGTCCAAATTCAGAAGAACTCGCGCCAGCGTGGTCAGTTCTGCCAACTTATGAACGTTTACTTTCTCCGGGATCTTATCTGATTTCTCCAGCGCCACCTTGATGGCGTGCGCGGTGTCATTCTCAAAGACTTTCTCGTCTTCCTTCTGCATTTGGATCAGCTGCTGCAGCTCAAGCTGGTCAGGAAATCTGCCGGTACAGAGACGAAAACCGTAAGTCGCTCGCTCTCGTTCCGTTTCGCCGCCTTCTTTCCAGATTCTCAGCGCCAGCGCGCGCGCACATTCGTGGAAAGCAGCATCATTCAACGTCGTCAGTGCCTGCAACGGAGTGTTCGAGCGAACGCGACGCACGCACGATGATTCACCGCTCGTCTGGTCGAACACCGTTTGCGATGGATAAGGCGCTGAACGTTTCCAATAGGTGTAAATACCGCGACGATATAAATCCGCGCCTTCACTCGTCGGCCATTTTGGATTGCCGTAAGCAATGGACATCGCTCCATCCGGAATGACCGGGTAAACGCTCGGTCCGCCAACCTTTGCGTTCAGTAATCCGCTCGCGGAGAGCGCAATGTCACGAATCTCCTCCGCATCGACGCGGAATCTCGCCCCACGTTCCAACCAGCGATTGTATTGGTCGAGAGCATAGGCTTCGGACGTGACTTTCGATGATTGTTTATAAGTTGCTGACGTCACGATCAGCCGGTGCATTGCTTTCATGCTCCAGTTGCGCTTCATGAATTCTATCGCCAGCCAATCCAGTAATTCCGGGTGCGACGGCGCTTCGCAACGCGTGCCAAAGTCTTCCGGCGTCGTGACAAGTCCCTGGCCGAAGTAATGCATCCACATCCGGTTCATGATTACTCGGGCTGTGAGCGGATTCTTTTTATCTACAATCCATTTTGCCAGCGTTAGCCGATTCGTTTTTTCGGTGGCGGGCAACGAATGAAGAATCGCAGGGGTGCCGGCACTAACTTGTTCCAGAGGTTTCTTGAAATCACCGCGTTTAAAGATATGTGTTTCGCGCGGGTCTTCGCGTTCGAGGAGAACGAGGGTCTTGGGGGCCGCAGGCCATTTCTTTTGTTCTTCGTCGATCGCTTTGTTTGCCTCGGCAAGACGATCATCAAAACGTCGATAGGCATCGAACAGTTCCCGTTCATCCGCTTTGGTTAACTTGGACTTCGCAAGCAATGCCCGTTGCTCGTGGGAGAGGGGATCAGCCTGCAAACCCCGCTTATCTGAAATCGCTGAGATGCGGAAGCACCCGATGGCGTGTTCACCGCCAAAGAGTTGTTTCAATTCGAAGGTCAGATCTGTCCCGCCTTCAAAGCCAACGCCGTCTTTCACTTCAAATACCGCCACGTGATCGCGGTTTCGTCGGCCCGGCAAGTCTTCTCCCGCCCAACCGAGCTTGTTTGTCGTCGTGCCGTCAATTGCCGTCGCCACGGGAAAGCCCGCCTGTGAAAAATCAGCGGTCGCATTGGTGAAAACGATTGTGTTGGTCTTAGTCGGATCAGTTAACGACTTTGCTTCGCAGGTAATTTCTGACAAAACAAAATTCCCGTTCGGAGAACGACCCGGGCCGTACCCGGGGAGATTTGGATCTGCGAGCACCTCGAGACGGAACCCGGTGATGTTCGTTAACGAAGTCTTGCAGTGAACCGTGTAAGTCGAGACGGGTGGATTCGAGCCGAGAGCGAGCAGTGACTTGTCCTTCTGCTTGATGAACTTCGTGCCCACGCCACCGTAATAATTCTCCGGGTCCAATACTTCCCACTGATAAGCAATGTCGCGCATCTGCTGTTCCCAGGCCGCCATTTTTTCTTTTGTATCGGGCAGCTTCGCCATCCATTCGTCAGCCAGCTTCGCAATTTTCTTTTTAATCGCATTACGTTTGGCCTGCTGCTCGGCGTTCGGCACTTCGAGTTCGGGTTCGTCATCGTTGTTTAAGAAGGCGTAGAGCTGGTAATATTCCTTCTGGCTGATGGGATCGAATTTGTGATTGTGACACTGGCAGCAGTTGATCGTCAGTCCGAGAAACGTCTTTCCGATCGTATCCATTCGGTCAATCAACGCTTCCACACGAAACTGCTCCGGATCAATACCGCCTTCTTCATTCACCATTGAGTTGCGGAGGAAGCCTGTCGCGACCTTCTGCTCCAGAGTCGCATTCGGCAACAGATCGCCCGCGAGTTGTTCAATTGTGAACTCATCGAACGGCAAATCCTTATTCAATGCATTGATCACCCAATCGCGATAAGGCCAAATCGAGCGGGGGAGATCCTTCTCGTAACCGTTCGTATCGGCATAACGCGCGGCGTCCAGCCAATGACGTCCCCATTTCTCGCCGTAATGCGGCGACGAAAGCAGGCGATCGACGAGTTTCTCGTAAGCGTTGGGACTTTTATCCGCGAGAAACTCGTCCACTTCTTTAATCGTCGGAGGCAATCCGGTGAGATCAAGGCTCAACCGGCGAATCAGCGTCACTTTGTCTGCTTGAGGTGATGGACGAAGTTTCTGTTCCTGCAATCTGGCGAAGATGAAGGCATCGATCGGATTGCGGGCCCATTCTTTATTCTTCACCTTCGGCACCCTGGGACTTCGCGGCGCCTTGAAAGACCAATGATCTTTCTTGTCCACGTATTTCGCGAGGTCCACCCCATCCGGCCAGACCGCTCCCTGATCAATCCACGCGCGGAGCAATCCAACTTGTTCCGCAGTAAGACGTGAGCCCTTTTCGGGCATGGTAAATTCTGGATCGACACCCGCCACCGCCTGGATCAACCGGCTTTCGGCGCTTTTGCCTGGGGTAAACTCAGCGCCACGATCGCCACCTTTCAACGCGAGTTGTTTTACATCCCAGCGTAATCCGCCTTTTTGCTTCACTTCACCATGGCACGAATAGCAGTGCTCTTTAAAAATCGGCTGAATGTCCTTAACAAAGTCGATTTGTTTCGAGGCTGCGGGAGGAAGTTTGGTCAGGTCGGCTTCCGCATGGACTTTCGAAATAGCGAGCGTCGTCGCGACACCCAGCCCCACCGCCACAACGTGGCGATTAATAAAAAACGACGGCACAAAGCGCATAGCCAGAGAGAAAGGACGATTGAACAACGATATTATTCGTGGCAAAGACCCTGAACAAGCAGTTTCCAGTGCTGGGAAAGATCATCAAAAAGTAAACCGTCGCCACCGATCTTTGGCTTCCAGCTTCTCGCTATCAGCTATCGGATTCTGGATTCTGGATGCTGAATTCTGCCTTTCCCACTCACGTTTTCCGCGTCATTTTTTACGTCATTTTCCTTGCGACTTTTTGCGCTCCCGGATTTCACGTTTTACGCCTCACGTTTCACGTAACCCACTCTCATTCGAACCTTTAGAATTCCGGATTTGTATTTTTCCAACCAATTTCCGCGAAAAAATGTCCGGATTTGGATTTAGGCGATGATTTTTGCCGCAAAAAACCTCGGATTTGGATTTCGGAGCCTAAAAGTCGCGCAAAAAAACTCAGATTTGGATTTAGGCGACCAAAAGAAGGGAAAAATTCTGCATTTTGGTCAAAACGACGAAAATCCCGGCAAAATTTCTCTCCAAAATCCAAATCCGCAAAATTTCCGCCGACTTTTGGTCTCCTAAATCCAAAAACGGGAAATTTTTCCGTCCGAGAGGTCGCCTAAATCCAAATCCGGAAAATTTTGCCGCAAAATCCCCTTCCAAAATCCAAAAATCCGATCCCAAAATCGCCCGCCGCTCCGGTAAATCTTCCTTCCCTTTTTCGGTCGCGCGAGAATCGCCTAATACAACTTTGAACGCCAAACTTGGAACCTTGAACTAGAGCGACGAAGGAGCGACCGGTAGGGCTGGCTCTCCGAGCCGGCCGCGGGAAAGGGGGCAATCCCCAAACATGCGAAGCATCACTTCCCGCTCCCGAATCCAGCATCCAGCATCCAGCATCCAGAATCCAGAATCCAGTATCCGACCTCAAAACAACTTTGACCTTAGCCCTTGGACTTTCAATCTTGAACCAAAGCGCTGGGCAGGAAATCCCCTATTTTGACGCGTTCGGCCTGATTTCCTTTGGATTTTCAATCGGCAACTGCTTTTATCCCCGAGGGCGTAATAATGTAAATCCCTTCGGTTTTGGCTCGAATGAAAACAATTACCGGTCTCCTCGTTTCCACCGTTCTTTTCGGAATCACCGCGCACGCGCAAACCACCTCCTTCACCTACCAGGGCAGGCTGAACAGCAGCGGCACACCCGCGAATGGCGTGTACGATTTGCAGTTTACAATCTACGACGCTGTGACGAATGGCACTGCTCTCGGCGTTTTGACCAACGCGTCGACAAGCGTGAGCAACGGTTTGTTTACGGTGAAACTCGACTTTGGGTCTGTTGTCTTCAACGGCAACGATCGCTGGCTCGACATTGGCGTACGGACCAATGGCAGTGTGGCTTCGTATGTGACATTGAGTCCGCGACAGCCCGTGACTTCGTCACCATACGCCGTGCGATCGGCGAACGCCGCGGTCGCCGCGAACGTGACGGGAATGATCTCCGACGCGCAGCTCTCGGCAAACATCGCGCGTTTGAACGCCACGAACCAGGTGTTTTCGGGCTTGGTGAATTATAGTAATCCCTCCAACACCTTCGCTGGCACATTTTCAGGGAACGCGAGTGGCTTAACGAATCTAACCGCGTCTGGAGTGAATCTGGACGACCTTTTGGATTCCCAGTCGCCGTTTACATTGCAGTCTTCGATAAATGTCGGTCCCTCGCATATTATCAGCGTCATCTCGGTTGATGTGAATAGCGATGGGAAGCGAGACGTGGCCCTTCTTAACGACTCGGGAACCGTCATGGTCTGGACGAACAATCTTAGCGGAAACTTTGCGCTGAGTTTTTCCCGGAGCGTCAGCTCAAGTTCAACCGCGATTGTATCCGCAGACCTCAACGGGGATGGAAATCCAGACCTGGTTACGGCCGGCACCAGCTCCTCCACCAATGTTTGTGTGCTTATTAATAATGGCAACGGAAGCAGCTTTACCGCTTCTTTTTCGGCCGTTCCGGGGACCTACGGCCTGACATTAGCTGATGTGAACGGTGACGGTAAGCCGGACCTCATTACGGCGAACGCCGTCACGAATACTCTCTCGGTGCTGACGAATAATGGCACTGGCAGCTTCGTGCTCTCGTCCACGCCCACCGTCGCTTCAATCCCGCAGTCGGTGCTGGCGGTTGATGTGAACGGTGACGGTAAACCGGACCTCGTGAGCGGTAATAATACCGGCACGTTCGTCACATTGACGAACAGCGGGAGTGGCGCTTTTGTCCTTTCGTCGACTACCGGCACGGGCCAATTGTCGCGGTCCCTCACATCGGCTGATGTGAATGGCGACGGTAAACCAGACGTCATCGCGGCCAATCAGAGCAGCGCCACGCTTTCCATATTAACGAACAATGGGACGGGGGGACTGGTCCTCGCTGCTTCCGCGGCTCCCGGAGCAAGTACATTCGGCGTGATATCTGCAGATGTTATCGGAGATGGAAAACCAGAGCTGATTTGCGCCGGGGCAAGCACCTTGTTTGTGTTGACCAATAACGGCTCGGCCAATTTTGCTACGGCTTTTTCTTTACCAGTTCTAGGCGCGCTCAGTGTCGCCGCGGGCGATATTAATGGAGACGGCAAATCAGACCTGGTCGGAGGCGGTTTCTCGCTGGCGGTTTACGTTCGAGAAAACAACTGTGTTGTGCATTGGGGAAGCTCGACTCTGGATCCGTCACAGGGTGGTTCGATCGAACTGGGAGATTCTGCGCTGACGAACGCCAATCCATTTATCGATTTCCATTTCGGAACCGGTTCAACGCAGGATTATAACGTACGGTTAATTAACGATGCGAGTAATCTATTGTCCGTCCTCGGCGATTTTCGTGTCACAGGAACCGTCTCTGGAAATGGAAGCGGCCTGACAAACTTGAACGCCACGACCATTACGAGCGGAACAATTGCTGACGCTCGTCTTTCCACGAACGTTCTGATAAAGGGAGCTAACAGCCGGGTCGATGGCGGCCCGTTTTATTCCAGCGGTTCCATCGGACAATATAATTTTGACGACCGGACCGCGGGTTCTTCTGTGCAATGGAGTCTCTACGCCAACAACGGCAGAGCTTACCTATGGAATGCGCAGGGAAACTCAAACCGCCTTTCGCTCGACCTGAGTGGTAATTTGCGGACGGCCGGTGCAATCTTCTCCGGCACGACGCCTGACCTCGCGGAGACTATTTCCGCCGCCGATGATGTGGAAGCCGGCGACGTCGTTTGCGCCGATCCTGACAAGCGAGAAAGCGTGATCCGCTGCGGCATTGGACATCGCGGTGTTCTCGGCGTCATCTCGGATGGGACCAGCGGCTTTATCATCAATGCCTACAGGAAATCTGTCGAAGGTGCTCTCAGCGGTAAACCGCTTGTCCTCGCAGGCCGTGTTCCGGTTAAGGTTTCTCTTGAAAATGGTCCTGTCCGCATTGGTGATTCGCTGACACCTTCGTCGATCCCCGGCGTCGCCATGCGCTCGAACGGGAACGGTCCAACCGTTGGCATCGCTTTGGATAATTTCAACGGGAACGCCAAAGAAGGAAGCGCCGAAGGAAAAGTTCTGTGCTTTGTAAAAGTCAGCGAAAGAGACGCCCGAATCGAGCAGTTGCAAGAACGCGTCTCCCAGCTGGAACAGATTGTTCGCCAACTTTCTGAAAAGAGCCCAGACCACCAGGGCACCAGGTGATGCTGGATACGAGATTCTGGATTCGACTCCTGACTCCTGAATTCTTCCCTTCAAACTTTGAACATTGAACCAAAGCGACGAAGGAGCGACCGGTGGGGCGAGAGTCCTCGCGAGCCCTGACTCCAGTAATCAGCAACCAGCAATCAGCAACCAGCAATCAGCAACCAGCAATCAGCAACCAGCAATCAGCAATCAGCAATCAGCAATCAGCAATCAGCATCAGGTAACAACGAACCACGCGAAAAGAACACCAACGGTGTCATCCCTCAGCCCAGGGTTGCGAGTCGGACGAGCTACCCTGGGTAATATCAGAAAGGAAACAATTCATTCTGCCGAAGGCGCGAGCGAAGCGAGTATCATCTGGTTCACCACCAAGACACGAAGACTCCAAAAGTGTTACCCATGTCCTGAACCTGTGGCCCCCAAACAACTTTGAACCTTAAACTTTGAACCTTGAACCCAAGCGCCGGCAGGCGCGAAATCCCTCGCCAACGACGCCAAACAACTCATGATCGACGCTGCGTTCGCCAACGATATACAAAACGCGCCGCGCCGGTATCTATATGGTGAAATCATTATGTTAAACCGAACTCGTGTGCTTCTCCTCGTGCTCGTTTGTCTTGTTGGCCTGGCAACCATCGGTGCAGGTGCCGCCGAAACGATAAATACGAACGCTCTTCGCAAACAGCAGTTCGACCGTCTCCAAACATTTTTCGTTGCCAAAGAAAAGCAGGCCAAGGCCCTTGCGGCCTCCGAACAGCAGGAGCTCTTGCCGGAAGTGCAGGCGTTGTTCAAGGCCGGCACCGCTGGCAAGTGGGAGACTGTCACCAACCTCTACGATAAACTTAGCGTCAAACATAATGCCGCGGGAAAACTGCCTCGCGACGAAAAACTCGCCAACGCTCGCTACTGGGAAATCGTCAACGAAGCCGGCGGCGCCTGCGACCAATTGATGGAGGGAACACCCCGGTTCATTCAGATGTGGGAGCACGACATCATCGAGTCCATCCCACCCGGCAGCATCTACTTCGGCGGCACGGATCCCGGTCGTTTCCTCGTCACCGCGTTCTGTAAGTCTCACATCAATGGAGAACCATTTTTCACCGTCACGCAAAATCGTTTCGCCGACAGTTACTATCTCAATTATCTCCGGTTCATGTACGGATCGAAGATCACCATGCTCTCCGACGAGGACTCGACCAAGGCTTTCAACGAATACCTCGCCGATGCGCAAAAGCGTTTGAAAGACAATCAGCTCAAGCCGGGCGAGGACGTCACCATGACCAACGGCCGCGTGCAAGTGACGGGCCAGGTTGCCGTCATGTCAATCAACGCGCTACTCGCGAAAGCGATCTTCGACAAAAACCCCGGCCGCGAAATGTTCGTCGAAGAAAGTTTCCCGCTCGATTGGATGTATCCTTATCTCGAACCGCACGGCATGATCATGAAACTAAATCGATTCCCGTTGCCGGAAATTTCCGAAGACGCCATCCAACAGGATCGCATCTACTGGCATCCGCGCATCCGGGAAATGATTGGTGACTGGTTGACGCAACGGACGACCTTGCAGGAAATCGCAGACTTTTCGATTCGAGTCTATGGCCACACCAATTTGACCGAATTCAAAGGCGATCCCGCTTTCGCCACCAACGACAACGCGCAAAAAATGTTTTCTAAGCTGCGTTCCTCCATGGGCGGTCTTTACGCATGGCGCGCCAACAATGCGAAATCGAAAAATGAGAAAGAGCGCATGCAACGCGCCGCCGACTTCGCCTATCGCCAAGCCATCGCCCTCTGTCCCTATTCGCCCGAAGCAGTCTATCGATACGTGCAACTGTTGACGGGTCAACAGCGTTACGACGACGCCATTCTCGTCGTAACCACCTGTTCGAAAATCATCCCTGAAGATCAGCAGATCCAGTCCTTGCTCAAGCAGCTCAAACAAATTTCAAAAACCCAACGCAACAAACAACTTTGAACCTTAAACTTTAAACGTTGAACTCGAGCGACGCAGGAGCGCCAGGTAGGGCTGGCTCTTGCATGTGCTCACCGCATAGGTAACAAACGTGCTCACCGCATGGGTAACACA
>CBHWET010000173.1:0-9752 GCA_966112985.1 uncultured bacterium
GCAAAGAAGCCAAAGCTCTCGATCACCCTGCCCTGCCCGTCACTTCGATTATGGCCATTGCTGACCATTGGCTCGCCGGCCGTGTCGCTGAAGCAAAAGGCGACGAGAACAAAATGACCAGCGAACTTTTAAAAGCAATCGAGCTCGAAGACCAGATGCCCTACATGGAACCGGCTTATTGGCCGATCTACGTGCGCCCCGCGTTGGGTGCCGCGTTGTTGCGCGCCGAGAAACCTGGCGGTGCCGAAAAGATATTTCGCGAAGACCTCGCCAAGCTGCCGCGAAATGGCTGGGGCCTTTTTGGTCTCGAACAATCCTTACGTGCTCAGGGCAAACTCGATTCCGCGGAGGTGGTCCATCGCCAATTCGCCCAAACCTGGCGCAACGCCGACATCGCCCTCAACCTCGATTGGTTTTAGATCGTCGGTAGCGGCGAATGTTTGCGCGAGTTTCGTAGCAGCCGACGTAAGGAGGCTGATTCTCGAAAAAAGTTTGAGCCTCCTCACCTCGGCTGCTACGAGTCGTCCGATTGAGATCTCTGCGCTGTTCCACACAGTTCCCAGGGCTGAAAGCCCGTCATGTGAAAGCCCGGGCTGAAGCGAGTGCAACGAGCGCCGGCCCGGGATTGAAGTGTGAAGGAATTCTCAAGGCCTGTAAGGCCGTGACAACGTTGCCAACGCTGGCGCCCGCCGCATTTTCCTCTCTCCGCTCCTCTATCCATTCCTCTCCTCCGTTCTGCGAACGCGAAGAGAGAGGTCGCATCCGAAATGATGCACAATCCACTAACTTACGACGCGCATCGCTCAACCGAAGGAAACCAGCTAATCGCTAAGGCACGGAATCGGTTTGGCATTGTCACTTCACGACGCGTTTTTGTATCCTTCATGTGCTACCCAAATTATCCGCAATATGGATAACAGCGAAATCTGTCGGTCTTCGATTTCTGGCAACGCATGCACGTCTGCTACGGCTCTCCTCGTATGAACACAATGATCGAGCTTCCGAAATTGAATCGAACGACGTTGCGCTTTGCCGCGGTGGTTGCAGCCGTGACGCTCAGTTTTGCGTCAGGTGTACAGGCCGATAGTGTTGACTCGGCATGGACACAACTAACTCCGTCCGGGAGTACACCCGCAGCCCGCACGACACACACCAGCGTTTACGATGAAATTCACAATAGGATGATCGTTTTTGGCGGCATGGGTAATCCGCTGTCCATCGCGCCGCTTTTCGGTGACACATGGGTTCTCACCAACGCCAACGGCTTATCGGGGACGCCTGGCTGGTCACAAGTTGTGCCCACGAATTCGCCTCCGAGCGCACGCGCTTATGCATCGGCAGTTTACGATTCCAACAACAACCGCATGATCCTTTTCGGCGGCAATCCGAATGTCGGCTATTGCGGAGTTGATGTCAGTGACGTCTGGGTGCTCGTGAACGCGAACGGCCTTGGTGGTTCAACATATTGGATTCAGCTAGCACCGACGAACGCTGCTCCTTCGGGACGCGCGCATAACAGCGCTGTTTACGATGGCACGAGCAATCGATTGATCCTTTTTGGCGGCAACAACGAGTGCGCTACCGCCATGGATGAGCTTTGGATTCTGTCGAATGCAAACGGACTCGGCGGAGCGCCTTCTTGGAAGCAAATTATTATCACAAACGGCCCGGTGCCAAGTGCCCGTAATAATCACGCTGCGGTTTTTGATGGTGCCAACAATCGCATGATGCTCTTCGGCGGACTCACGAGCGATAATATTTACACGAATGACGTTTGGGTGTTGACGAATGCCAGCAGCATTACCGGACAATCCGGGTGGCAACGGCTCGTGACGACAAATGGGCCTTCGGGCCGGGGGAGTCATACGGCAGTGTACAACCCGGTTTCGAACGAAATGTTTGTGTTTGGTGGCGATGCGCCAGGATTAACGAACGATGTTTGGAGATTGAGCAATGCAAATGGCCTCGGGGGCGGCGCGACGTGGCTGCGATGGGTGGCTGGACAGCTGCCTCCGGTGGAGCGCGACGGCCACACTGCAGTTCTGAATGTGGCGAGTAATCAAATGGTGGTTTACGCCGGCCAAGCCTGCAATGCGGGTTGCTCGGCACTCTCAGATGTGTGGACGCTGAATCTTACGACCCCCATTCAGTCACCGATTATCACGTCGGTCACTCCCGGAAGCGGAACTGAAGGAACGAACATCAGTATCATTGGCAGTCACCTGCGTTATACGACGAATGTCTCGTTCAACGGGCAGAGCGCTATTTTTACAAATAACAACTCGGATACCGAGATCACGGCCGTTGTGCCTCCATGTGCCGCGTCGGGTTACGTGACGGTCACCACTCCGGCAGGAACGGCTGCCAGCGCTGCACCCTTTACGGTACCCAGAGTTTCCGTCGTCATATCAGATTTCACAGAGTCGACGTTCAACGCTGCGATTTGTCATGGCAACTCGATCACGTTCGCGGGTGACGGAACTATTTCATTTACGTCAGCGAAGGTGATTGCAGCGGACATGACGATCGATGGTTCGGGTCATAACATCACGTTCAGCGGCGGCAATGCGACGCGGCTTTTCTCAGTGAACCCGGGAATTCAGCTCACGCTAAAAAATGTGACGATTGCCAATGCGACTTCGACGAATGGCGGTGCGCTTTTTAACAACGGAGGCGGCATTACGATTGTGAATTGCACCTTCACGAACAATCGCGCGGTTGGAAGCAATGGAGCCGGGGGAATTGTTTGCAAGCCGGGCGGCGCTGGCGTGCCGGGGCTGGGCGGCGCAATTTTCAACAAAGCGGGCACTCTGTGGATCAGCAATTGCGTCTTCGTCGGCAACACGGCGCGTGGCGGTGCAGGTGGAAACGGCGGGCCTAACGGTTTCGGTTGCACCTACGGCGCGGGCGGCGCCGGGGCTGATGCCAGTGGTGGCGCGCTCTATAGCACGAATGGAGTGCTCTCGATTTTCAATTGTTCTTTCCAAACGAACAACTGCTACGGCGGAAATGGCGGCAATCCGGGTGGTGGAACGTTAGGCGGTGGCTTCGCAGGCTGGGCTCGTGGCGGCAGCATTTGCGTTTCAGGCGGCTCGCTGTCGATTAACCGCTGCACTTTTCTGCGCAGTTCATTGATTGGCGGCAATGGCGGAAGCTCAGGCGGCAGCGCAGGCACGGTTCGCGGCGGCGCAGTTTACCTGGAGAATGCGACGGCGTATCTCTTCGATATCGGTTGCAGCAGCAATACGCTGACTGGCGGCACCGGCGCCGCGACGACAGTTACTTTTGGTAATTTTGGAAATCAGGGCGGCGCTGGTGGTTCTGCCGCGGGCGGTGCGATTTATTCGCTCTCTGGCTTACTGATGGTAACGAACGCGACGTTTGATCGTCATGTGTTGACCGGGGGCAACGGGGGCAGTGGAGCTTATGCAAGTATTGGCGGAAACGGTGGCGTCGGAGGGAGCACCGTCGGCGGAGGCGTGTTCCTTAATTCATCTTCGAACGTGTTGGTAAATGTCACCTGCTATTCCAACTATCTCGCCAGTGGCAACGGTGGCAACCAAGGTGGCGGCACGACTTCGACGGGCACCGGTGGCAGCGGTGGAGAAACGGCTGGCGCTGCCGTGTTTAATAACGCTGGAACCAATACGCTCATCAACTGCACGTTTGCACTCGGATCGTTGCGAGCTGGAACCGGCGGCGCCGGGTCGATCGGCCCAACGATTATTCACGGTTCAAATCTATCGGCGGACAACGGCGCGCTCGTTCTAAAGAACACGTTGATTGCCTACGGCCAAATGGCGGCGAATTGCTTCGGCACCAATATTGATGCCGGCAATAACTTGTCGACGGATTCGAGCGGCAATTTTTCAGCGCCTTCGAGTTTTAATAGCGCGAACCCGTATCTCGGCCAATTGGCAGACAACGGTGGTCCGACGTTGACGATGGCGATTTCTCCGCCAAGTGTCGCGATCAATGGCGGCGACAGCAATGCGGCGCCCTCGACCGATCAGCGTTCGTATTTGCGAATCGGCGCTCCTGACATCGGCGCGTATGAATACAATGGAGTTGCTGCCATCGGCGACGACGACGGCGATGGGTTGCCGAACTGGTGGGAAGTGGCTCATGGCTTAAACCCGCGCAGCAGCGCGTCGACTGACGGCCCGCTCGGTGATCCTGATTTTGACGGATGTGACAATTGGCATGAGTTCATCGCGGACACCGATCCTCAAACCGCGGATTCATTTCCACGGTTGACCGGATTGGCGTTGCTGCCTGGCGCGGTTCGCATTCAATGGCAGGCGGGCAATCAATCAACACAGTATTTGCAGAGGCGATTTACGTTCGACCCAGGCGATCAGTGGCAGGACATTTTCACAAATCTGCCGCCAACACCGGCCACAAACGATTTTACAAATAGTCTCAACGGGACCGGCATGATGCTGTATCGGCTGCGGTTGGCGCGGTAACGGCGTTTTTTTAGATCCTTCATAACAAATCGTTTCGTTTCGCAACCCAGCGGCCAATGACGCGGGCATCGAGTTCCGCTGCAGAGGTTGGCGGCTTGGCGGATGGGTTGGTAAGCGGCGACGCAGCGTCACAATTCCCCTTACTCTGTGTGTCGGATTCAGCGACGCGTGAAAGAGTTATTTGCGTTCTATCGAGCGTCCGCGCTGGCCGAAAAAAACCCGTTTGAGTTTTTGACGCGCATTTCGAGAAGCAAAATTCCGTCCTTCTGAAAAAGGCAGGCATTTGGCGAACGAAAAAATCCTCTGCGAGAAAAAGTCAGATATTTCGGGAAGGTAAATTTCCTCTTTGAGAAAAAACCATCCGTTGCCGAAACCGAAAAGGGGGAAAACCGCTCAAACTCCAATTTTTCCGTCGGAAAAAAGTCGGAAAAATTTTTTCCCACTCTCCGCACGCTGGAAAAAGCCGGAAAAAAATTCTAACGACCTTTTTATCGAAGGAAACTGCAAGCAAAACGGAAAACAACCCGCTGCACGAAGGAAAATGCCTCGAAAAAATTTTTGCCGCCCTTTTATCGACGGAAACTGCCTGAAAATTTCTCAAACGCCCGTTTTATCGACCGTAAACGCAAGCAAAACGGTTTTTTCAGGATTTCCCGACGGAAAATCTGCGAAAAAAACTAAAACAGCCTTTTGATCGAAGGAAAAGTTAACGAATTTTTGGAAAAACTTTTTTCGCCGAAAGGAAAAATCGGTCAACGAGCGAGTTAATCCACTAGCCGACAGGAATTTACAAGGTTTTGGCTCGGCTTGGGCAAAACCGGATGCAGCCGTGGCGAAAAGGCGGTCGATCGGTCGCCGACAACACCGTTCGTCTCCAACGAATTATGGCTCGGTATCCGTTTCGATTTCGGCGAAGGGAAGTTCACCATGCGGTGAGCATCTTTTGGGGTTAGAATATTGCAAAAACCATCGGATAAAAACCTGAAAAAATTCCGAAAACGTGGATTTGTGTAAAATTATTGCAAAAAAGTATGCCTCAGGCACATTTTAATCATGCTTCTTCAATTTACAGTGGGCAACTATCGCTCGTTTAAAGAAAGGGCAACATTGTCCCTTAATGCCACTGGAGATGACTGGTTGGAGGAACAGAATGTAGCAACCGTCAAGGAACAGCGGTTATTGAAAGCGGCTGCCATTTATGGACCAAATGCCGGAGGAAAGTCGAATTTCCTGAGAGCCATGTTTGAGTTTCGTAAATGGGTCCAGACCTCATCTAAGGACGCGCAATCGGGAGATAAAATTCCAGTGACACCGTTTCGATTGCATTCAGAGACGGAATCGGCGCCCAGTTTTTTCGAAGTTATTTTTTTAAAAAACGGAACTCGATATCGCTACGGATTTGAAGCGACAGAAAATGCTATTGAGGCGGAATGGCTTTTCAGTCAAAAAGAATCCATACGCGAAACGCGACTTTTTACGCGAGAGAATAGCAATTTCAACGTGTCTTCAGAGTTTAAAGAAGGTAAAGACCTCGAAAAAAGAACGCGACCAAACGCTTTATTCCTATCCGTAACCGCTCAGTTCAACGGCCCTATCGCTGGAGAGGTTTTAGATTGGATGAACAAGTTTCGCACTGTTTCCGGATTGGACGATGGCGATTATATGGTTGTGACAGCCGGAGCATTGCAAAATCCACAATACGCTAAACTCATTGTGGAATTGGCGAAAAAGGCGGATCTGGGAATTGAAGGGCTTCGACCAGAGGTGCTTACTCGAGATCAAGCCGTTAACGCACTGCCGAAGGATACCACCAAGTCCGTGCGGGAAGCTGTATCCAAAAGTTCAGGATGGCTGAGCATGAAGACATACCATCGAAAATTTGGCAAAGATCAGGAACCGGGAGAATTGGTGGAATTCAATCTTAAGACTGATGAGTCGGAAGGAACCCAAAAATTCATTGCGTTAACAGGCCCTTTTCTTTTCACGTTGATGGAAGGCGCCATTCTGATGGTTGACGAATTGGAAGCCAGATTGCATCCAGCACTCACAAAAGCTCTTGTTTCGATGTTTAACAGTTCTGCAAATACTAAGAATGCGCAATTGGTTTTCGCAACTCATGACGAAGGTTTACTAGATTCAAAGCATATTCGTCGCGATCAGGTGTGGTTTGTCGAAAAGGATGACTTCGGGGCATCGAAACTTTATGGTCTCTCGGAATTTAAAGTCCGAAAAGAAGCAAAGTTCGCAAAAGAATATTTGTTAGGACAGTTTGGCGCAGTACCGCGAGTAGGCGATTTCGAGGAGACTATTACTCATGGCAGTAAATAACGCCAAGCCGTGGGAATCCACGCCAACCAAACGATTAGAGGGTGCGCAGGAGCGACGGCGTGTCTTGATCGTCTGTGAGGACAGCAAGAGTAGCTGTTTTTATTTCAAGGGATTCAAAATCGATCGGGCTCGGGCCGAAGTTGTTGCAGTTGGAACCGGAATGAATACAGACAGTCTCGTCGAACAGGCCATACAATTGAAAAAGGCAGGTGGTGAACGCAAACAGCCGTACAGCGAGATATGGTGTGTTCTTGATCGAGATACCTTCCCGCTTAAGAATTATGAGCGCGCGTTTCAACTGGCCGACCCAGAGAAGATAAAAATCGCTTGGGCAAACGAAGCCTTCGAATTGTGGTATCTATTACATTTCAACTATCACGACACTGCTCTTTCGCGAGACTCCTATAAAGAAAAACTGAAACCTCATTTTGCATACGATAAAGCCGACAAGCAGATATATGACAAGTTGAGGGATCATCAGCCGAATGCGTTTAAGTATGCCCGAAAACTTGAGAAATACTGGAACGAGCTGGAAATGCCGTTCCCACGACGGGAAAATCCTTCTACGAATATTCATAGATTGGTCGAGTTTTTGAACGAGCTTTGCGAATTGGGATCAGTCGATTGAGATAGACCCCTATTTGTGTTCGTGAAGGGCGGCGCTGGTCAGGCCGATAAACGCCAAAGGCGTTTCGTAACGAAGCCCTGCGTTGCGCGAAGCGCTACCAGGGTAAATCGCATAAAATGAGCCGAACTCTGCAGGAGTTCCGTCCTCAGTCCAAATGTTTCGCATTCCGGCACGTAACCGCGTTCCGCTCTTACTTTTTCTTCCGTTTCCCAGGTGGTTTTTTTGTGCCCTTTGGCTTCGATGCTTCTCCCGCTCGAGGAATTTTCGCCACGACTTTCTTGCAGCTGCGGACGGTGCGGGTTTTGGCGTCGTAATTGAAATCGAATCGCTTGCCGTCGATGTCGCAAATATGACGCCACGACATCGGGTTCTTCGGATCACCGGCGACGATATTGAGCGAGAGGTCTTTGTCGACTTCAGAAAGTTCCACGACAATGCGAAAGAGTATGCCAAGGAATTCGTCCGGGTCAGAAAATTGGATTCGCTTGAAGACAATGTTGACGAGGAGCCATTCACGAAAGCCGTCCGGGCCATAATCCTGCACGGTGTCGGTGCGATAGAAGTAATCGTCCGTTTCGGCCGTGAGATCGTCGTGTCCGCCGCTGGCTTCGGCGCCGGTCATCGCTTTGCCGGCATCAGGATAGTAAGTGATGCTGCAGGAACCGTCGGGCAATGGCAGGCCGAACGGGTGAAGGTCGTAATCGACGCCTTCGACGAACGCCTCGGCGCGGATCGCGCGTTTGGTACGGTGTTTGTTCTTTTCAATCTCGGCCCGAAGAACTTGTTCAACTTCCTGGCTCGTGACTTTGTTGTTTTTGAAAATGATATCCAACAGGGCCGTCGGCGTGCCGCCATCGGAAAAGTTTACTGTGTAGGGAGACATAACCGTGGTCAGAGTAGACGTGTGACGGTAGAACTCAAGGCAGAGTTCTCAGAGCAAATCCTTTCCTTCGGCAATCCAGCGGCGGATGACGCGGTCGTCGACTTCGGCGCCGAGGTTCGCGGCCTGGCGGATGTGTTGGTAAACGGCGATACCGGTCAGTCCCAAAGCTTTCGCTTCCGCTTTGGCGGCAGTGACGCGGCGGAGGGTGGCGAGGTATTCCATGCGGACGACGGCGCTTTTCGCGCCGAAACGTCCGCCACAACGGGCTTTTTGCAGTTTATTGAACTCGGCCCAATTGATGTCGCGTCGGAAATCGAAACTCCAGTAGGATGGGATAAACAACATCAAGCCGTTAGCGGTTGCGTTGATCGAAAGCTTTTGCAGGAGCGGATAGGGACAGCCGTTGCGGTCCTCAACCCCGTAGAGTTCCCAAGTGCCGCAGAAAATATCCAGCGCATACTGAAACAACTCCTTTTTGTCTTTGCCGGTGAAAAGCCACGGTTCGGGATGGAAATTGCGCTCGCCGGTCGGCAGGCGACGGACCACGCGATAATCGTCGTAGAATTCGGAAACATTCCATTCGCGGCAGAATTCCGCGAAATCAGCCAGGAACTCTTTGCTCTGGAGCAGGGCGGCTTCGTACAATTTGTATTTGTCCTGCGCGCTGTCGGAAAGGAACGGATCGTAGTTGCCTTTTTTCACGCCAGCTTCGTTTTCACCAATGATGAATTGAACCGGTTCGGGTGGAAAATCGCCCATGCGCCGGATAGTCGCGGCGATTTGTGGAGAAAGACGTTTGCCTTGTTCAAGGAGTCGGCAGACATGTTCGCTGAAGCCTTTGAAATCGCCTTTCCAAGTCGTGTACGGCGTGATCAGTCCTTCGCAGAGAATTTCTAGGAGATAATGGTAACGGTCGTGTTTCGCTGAGGCGAGTAAAGCGTGGAGATCGTTTAGGAGCTTCACGCATCCTTTCTTTTGCCGGGTGAAAGTGCGTTGCGAGAGGTGTTGTTGGTCTGTTGCGAGGTTGCGAGCCATAAGTTTGTCCAAGGTTGTTCAATCCAAAGCCAGACAGTCAAAAGTGCCGGGGAATATTTGCAAGTCTGAGATGGAGGTAAAGAGTGGGAAACCACAGAATACGCAGAATACACAGAAATCGGAACAGATAGCGTCATACATGCGACCGCTTTGATTCTGCTTATTCTGTGTATTGCGTGGTTAATATAATCGGCTTCAGGAGAATCAGCGTTTCGGTACACAGAAATACGGAAATGTGCGGTGACGTTTCGTCTGCCGTCTCCCTTTCTGTGTATTCCGCGTATTCTGTGGTTAACCTCCCGTTTTTATTTTTCAGAAAATGAAAAAATATTTTCGCATTTCCGACCAATAAAGACAGGCGTGTCAAGGGGAGGACACGGCTTGGTACCAAAGCGTGTCCTTACGTAGC
>CBHWET010000174.1:0-9733 GCA_966112985.1 uncultured bacterium
GAAAACCATTGCACTTTTGTTCCGAACCGGGACAGCTGCTGTTGTTGAATTCTCATCCGTGCCGGTGAGGGTTCCACGATCCAATACTGCACGGCATCAAAGATTTCGCGATGATGAGAATGGATTGCCACAAGGATATCGGCGGCCAGGCGTCCGTCGTGGGCTGCAGCTTCGACCAGTTGAAGAGGGGCGGGGCAGGCGCCTAGCCAAGTCGCGATTTGGGTTCCGAGTAACTCTCCAAAGAGGCTTCCGACGCTTACGCTGGTATAGAAATCCCCCGATTTGCCGATAGGACGGGACCCTTCATAATAACCCAGGACGGGGGTATAAAGGCACATTTGCATGAACCTTGCGAACGGAATAGGGCCGGTGCGGGAAATCTCCGCAGTTATTTTGGCTTCCAACTCGTTCATAAACTTGCAGTATGGCACAACTTCCGCTACTAGTGGACACGAGTTTTTTGGAAGTCTATGGCCAAAATTGATGCCTTTTTTAATCTGATGTTCGAGCAAAAGGCCTCGGACTTGCACATGTCGTCGGGCAACCCTCCCATTCTCCGCATTAATGGCGAGTTACAGCGCGTTGACTATCCGCCGCTCGAGAACGATTACCTGAAGGGCATGCTGTATGAGATCGCCCCGGAACACAAAATCAAAGTGTTCGAAGAAACTGGCGACGTGGACTTTGGCTACGAAATTCCGGGTCTGGCCCGTTTCCGTGCGAACTTCTTCAACCAGAAATACGGTATCGCAGCCGTTTTCCGCCAGATTCCATCGAAGGTATTGTCGTTCGAAGACTTCGAAAAGTTTGATGCTCCGTTGCCAGCTGTCCTGAAAAAGTTTTGCATGCTGCATCGTGGGTTGATTGTTGTCACTGGGCCGACCGGTTCCGGTAAATCAACGACGCTGGCGGCGATGGTTGATTACGCTAACAAGAATCGTAAAGACCACATCATTACGATTGAGGATCCGATCGAATTCGTTCACGAGAGCAAGAACTGTCTGATCAACCACCGTGAAGTCGGCACTCACACCAAATCATTTTCCGCCGCTCTTAAAGGCGCGCTCCGTGAAGATCCTGATCTTGTGCTCGTCGGTGAGTTGCGTGACCTGGAAACGATTGAGTTGGCGTTGACCGCGGCGAGCACCGGTCACTTGGTTTTTGCGACACTTCACACCCAGAGCGCCGCGAAGACCGTCGACCGTATCATCGACGTGTTTCCGGCAGAGCAGCAAAACAAGATTCGTGCGACGCTCTCCGAATCTTTGAAGGGCATCGTTGCTCAGAACCTTTTCAAACGAATCGACAAAAAAGGCCGTGTGGCCGCTTTGGAAATTCTTGTGTTTACGACTGCCGTCGCGAACCTGGTTCGTGAAGGCAAGACTCACCAGATTCCGGGTATGATTCAGGTCGGTAAGAAAATCGGCAATACTCCGCTCGACGACTCCATTATGGAGCACTTGCGGATGAAGCGTATTTCTCCGGAAGAAGCTTACGACAAGTGTCTGGACAAAAAGAAATTCCGCCAGTTTCTGCCGCACCCGCCCGATGATGACGAATAGAGCAGGGCGGTTTCGTCTAACAATTTAAAATAACATGCGCCGTAACGAACTTGATTATCTTTTGGCCACGATGTTGAACGGGCCGGCAGACGCAGCTCCTTCACAACGGAAGGACATCTCTGACCTGAATTTCACCGTGAACAAGCCGCTGCAGGTGGAATACACCGGCCAGCTTTATCCGGTGCAATGCAATCCACCGATCGATAGCTTGACCCCATATCAAACCGAGATGGTGGCCATGAATATCATCGGCGGTAACTATCGTTTGACGGAAGATTTGCTGCGGACAGGGTCGTGCGACGCTTCCTACACGCTCGCTGACCTTGCTCGTTTCCGTGTAAACATCTTTTCGCAGCGCAATAACTACTCAGTGGTTCTTCGTAAGTTAAATACGTTGATTCCAACGGTTGAGCAGCTGCACCTGCCCGAAATTTTCAAGACGGCCGCGCAGGAAAAAACCGGACTAATCCTGGTCACCGGCGCAACCGGCTCCGGTAAATCGACCACGCTGGCTGCAATGTTGAATGAGATCAACGAGACCAAGTCAGTGCATATCATCACGTTGGAAGATCCCGTTGAATTCGTACATCCGCAGAAGCAATCAACGTTTAATCAACGTGAGCTCGGGACAGACTTTAATGCTTTCGCGACTGGGTTGCGTGCAGCTCTGCGTCAGGCGCCTAAAATCATTCTCGTCGGTGAAATGCGCGATCGTGAAACGGTCGAAATTGCATTAAGTGCAGCGGAAACTGGCCATTTGGTCATGAGCACGTTGCACACGATTGATGCTGGTCAGACAATTAACCGTATTCTCGGTATGTTTGAGCCGGAAGAGCAGGAGCAAATTCGCATTCGTCTTGCTGACACACTCCGTTGGATTATTGCTCAACGTCTGGCCCCGCGTATTGGTGGCGGTCGCTACGCACTGTTTGAAATTATGGGTGCCAACCTGCGAACGAAAGAAAGCGTTGTACAGGGCGAAAGCGAAGGTAAAACATTTTACGAAATTATCGAAGCCAGTTACACGTTCGGTTGGCGTAACTTCGACCATTCGGTGCTCGATGCCTTCGAGAAGGGAGCGATTTCCGAGGAAACTGCCTTGCAGTACTGCAGCAAGAAAGGTCACGTCAGTCGCGGTATCGATAATATCAAGAAGGGTCGCGGGGAATTGACCAACAGTTCCAGTGATCTGCGTATGAAACCGGGCGCGGGCGGGGCTGGCCGAGGTGCGCCTCCGCCACCGGTTCCCGGAGCTCTTAAACTGAAATAATATGGCAGAATTCGATTTCATTGGACCAGCGGATAAGCCGGCCCTGGTCGCCAGCACAGATTCGGAACGGCAGTCGTTTGCAAAGAACGCTCTGGTTGAGCTTGGATATAAAGTTCATTGCATCGATACGCACGAGGAATTCCCGACGCGTTTTGCCGAAGTTCAATATCAAGTTGTCATTCTCGACGAAGCTTTTGCGTCCACGTCCATTGCTGAAAATCGCACACTGTACTACCTGCAGCACCTTGCGATGAACGAACGTCGTCATGCGACGATTTTGCTGGTGGGCCCATCGTTTGAAACTTTGAATGCGTTGCAGGCGTTCCAACAGAGTGTTCATGCGGTTATCAATTATTCTGAGTGGAGCCTTTTAGGGCAGCTCACGCAAAAGATCGTCGCTGAAAATGATCTCTTCCTGCAGACATTCCGCCAGACTTTGGTGCGTGTCGCGCAAGGAAGAGGAGACGCGTCCCGCCATTAAACCAGTTGTCGCGATCATGTATTAATGACGCGCCTTGATCAGGCTCTTGTCGAACGAGGTCTTTGCGAAAGCCGCGAAAAGGCTAAACGCGCAATTCTTGCCGGGCAGATTCGAATCAACAATCAGTTAGCTCATAAAGCGAGCGAGACAGTCAAACCAACAGACCAGTTGTCGGTCGCGACGCCGGAGAAGTTTGTCAGCCGGGGAGGGCATAAGCTCGAACACGCATTGGTGCATTTCCATCTGCCTGTGAGCGGTTTGTCCGCGATTGACCTCGGTGCTTCAACTGGAGGTTTCACGGATTGTCTACTGCAACACGGTTCAAGCCGTGTCTATTCCGTTGATGTCGGCCACGGTCAACTTGCGTGGAAGCTGCGACAAGATCCGCGGGTTGTTGTGATGGAGAAAACGAATGCCCGAACGTTGACTGCAACGCAGTTCCCGCAGCCGTTTGTTCCTGTCGATCTTATTGTCGCTGATTGTTCATTCATTTCCCTCCAAAAAATTATTCCTGCGAGCGTTGCATTGCTGAAGCCTGGCGGTAAAATCGTCGCGCTGGTGAAGCCGCAATTCGAAGCAGGCAAAGCAGAAGCTGACAAAGGCGCCGGGGTCATTACTGACCCAGAGATTCACGCCCGCGTCCTCCGTGAAATTCAGGATTTTGTGACTCGCGAACTGTCGTTGAAATGGCTTGGAGAGACCGAGTCGCCTCTGCTCGGGCCTGCTGGAAACAAAGAATTTCTTATCCTGCTTGAAAAGAATTGAGATCAAACGCGTTGGTCTGATAGCCAATGCGGAGAAGGCATTGAGTCGCGACCTGATTCAACGGGCTGCCTCATTGATTGCCAAAGCTGGCCGGAAAGTCTTCGCTGATGCCGCGACCGCTGACGTGGCCGCGCTCAAGTGCGAGCGCGCAAATAACATGCGAACCTTGGCCGCCTCAGTTGATTTGCTTCTCGTCTTTGGCGGCGATGGTACGATGCTCCGTGTTGTTCGGGAGATTGATGGAGCTGCAACGCCGATCCTCGGGATAAATGCGGGACGTCTAGGTTTTCTGACAGCGGTTCCGGCGGAAGACCTTCCGGGGGCGTTGAAGAAAATTTGGAGAGGAGATTTCGCAATCGAACGCCGGCCTCTGATGGATGGGGTATGTGATCGTCCTGCTTGCCCTGTCAGGCATACCGCACTCAATGACATTGTTATCAGTCGTGGCGCAGTATCGCGCATGATCGAACTCGATGTTGCAATCAATGGCGAAGCGCTCACCCGTTATCGTTGCGACGGTTTAATTATCAGCACCCCAACTGGCTCGACTGCATACTCGTTGTCTGCGGGTGGTGCGATTGTTAGTCCATCGGCCGAGGTGTTTGCGATAACGCCAATCTGCCCGCACACCCTTTCAAATCGTTCTGTCATTGTGAGTCTGGATTCTATTATCGATGTGAAAGTCGTTAGCGAGAAAGTCGAGACAACGCTCACGGTCGATGGCCAGACACACGTAAATCTCGGGGCAGGGGATATCGTTGTCATTCGCAGGAGCAAACGCGTTGTTCGACTGGTCCATCTTGGAGGCAGTTCGTTTTTTGAGACAGTTCGCCGAAAACTCCACTGGAGTGGTTCAAATGTGTAACTTCTGAAGTTTCGTTCTTCAAATCCGTCCTGGAACAATTTAGAAACTTTTAATGGTTCGCCTCAAAGACATCGCCGGTCGCGCTGGCGTTTCGATAATGACCGTATCGAAAGCCCTGCGTAATGAATCCGATATCTCGGAAAGCACACGGGCGCGTATCAAACTGATTGCGCAACAAATGGGTTATGTTCCTGATTCTGTCGCGCAGGGCCTTCGCAACCGGACTACAAAATTGTTTGGTCTGATTATTTCATCCACCACCAATCCGGTTTTTGGCCGGTTGATGATGGCACTAGAGGAAAAAGCTTACGAACTCGGTTATGATCTTGTTCTTGCCCAGTCCCGAAATCTGCCTGAGCGGGAGGAAGTTCATATTCGTCGGCTGCTGTCGCGCCGTGTGGACGGCTTATTTATCTCGCCGGTTTATCGAATGGAACCCAAGGCTCCGATTTACGAAGAACTGAAAACACGTGGAGTTCCTGTCGTTATCCTTGGCCACCAGGCTGCGTTTTGTAATGGATTCGCCAACGTGGAAACGGATGACATTCGAGGCAGTTACAACGCTACCAAACACCTACTCGACCTCGGCCACAAAAAGATTGCTTATTTTATGGGACCGACGGTGTCGCCATTTGCGCAAGAACGACTCGAAGGTTATCGCTATGCTCTTCGTGAGGCGAAAATTGAGGTCGACGACAAACTAATATTTCCTGCTGGGACGACGATTGAAGAAGGCGAAAAGGCTGCTCTTCAGATGTTGCATGAGAATCCTGGAGCGACGGCGATCCAGGCATTTAATGACCTTGTCGCACTTGGCGCCGCTAATGTTCTCCTGAATCAGGGCGTTAAAATTCCTCAGGACATGTCAGTTGTCGGATTCGGAAACATCCTTGCTGCTGAATATTTCCGTGTTCCATTGACGACGGTCCGGCAACCGAAAGCCCGCCTGGGAACTGCGGCGATCGAAACAATGTTGAAACTGCTTAAAGGCGAACGTGCGGAATCAAAGCGTTTGCCGGCGGAAATCGCTGTGCGTCGAAGTACGGCTGAAGTGCCGCAAAAATAGATCAGTTCTTTTTCCGCCACGCCGCGACAAACATTCCGTTGCCACCGCATTGCTGCGGCCACAGCCATATTTGGCTGCTCTCCTTTTTGCTAGGATCGAATGGATTCGTGAGCGGAATCCTTTCAAACTGCGACAAGGTGTCATCAAAATGGCGAACGACATCGGACGTTTCTTTCCGGGCCAGCGTACAAACCGAATAGATCAGCTTGCCGCCCGGTTTGAGTGACGTTGCGGCGTGCGTGAGAAGACTGCGCTGAATGTTCGCGAGTTCCTCGACATCATTTGGTGTGGTGGTCCAGCGGGCGTGTGGATTCCGTTGCCACGTTCCAATGCCACTACAAGGAGCGTCCAACAAGACGCCGTCGAATTTTGTTTTCGTTGGCAGTTTTTGTGAGCCATCCCACAGTGCGGCGCGGTAATTGAAAGCTTTTGCTCGTGCCGTTCGTTGTTTTAGCTTTTTCAATCGCCATTCAGCGCGGTCGCTGGCCCAGATTAAACCTTTGTTCTGCGTCAGGTCGGAAAGATGTAATGTTTTGCCACCTTCACCCGCGCATGCATCCCACCATGTTTGGCCCGGCTTTGGTTCGCAAATGAGGCTGACCACTTGTGAACTGATATCCTGAAGTTCGAATTCTCCGGCGTGAAATTCCGGTGATCGAAATAAATCTTCGTCACCATGGTAGGAAAGCGTGTCGCTCAGTTCACCGCCAACCCGTTCACATTGGCCGAGCTTACGCCCAAGTTCGTCGCCTGTCCCCCGGCGCGCGCGTAACCACAAGTGCGGCTCATGTTGCAACGTTCGCAACCAGTCGATGGACACATCAACGTGATCATTTACCCAGGACGGGACAACTTTCTCGCGCAGCTCGGAATCCGAGAAACTCTTCGGATTTGCAAAGAACTTTTCTTCCAACTGGCTCGCTTGCGAAAGTCCTTTATCGATTGGCTCGCCAACAATCCACCCATACCAACGGAAATACGCAAAGACAGCCTTGCTGATAATTCGCGCGTCCTGTCGCGACAGATGGCGTTGAGCTTTCAGCTCGCTGCGTAATACAAAATCGGCTGGCCGTTCCCGATTGGCCTTCTGAATTACAGTTGATGCGATTTTCGTCAGTCGCGTGTCGAGCATGTCCAGACGTTCGCAAACGATTGTCGTTCCTTCAATGGGTTTTGTCGGAAGATGCGGAGAGGCCGATCAAACAGCGTCCACCGAAAAGTGATGGCCACCGCGATAATGTGTTATCGAGGCTCTTAAACGCGCCGTACAACCCTCGTGGATAAAGCTGCGGTTTGCTGTATCCGCCGGAAAGAAAGTAACCGAAGCAGGCGAAACTCTCTCGATGGAAAACCTTCCAACCCTGCAGCCATTCCGTCGGTTGCTGTTTGAAAAACAAACGCGTCGCGTTTCCTTGTGCCGCGTAATAGGCGCGAGGGCGTGGCAGCGTTTCAGCGAAATCAACGTCTGCATTCAATCCGATTGGTTCGTGATGGAACAGCCCATAGACTGGCCGGCTGGCAACACTGACAAACGGTTCTGAAAGGATAATTCTCCCTTGCGGAGTTAACACTCGTTGTGCCTCCCGCAAAAACGCTTTTGGCGCGCGAAGATGGTGAAATACATCTGACAGAATGAGGTGAGAAATACTGCGGTTCTCAAACGGCAGTTCATACCCATCGCAAACGAGATCCAACCAGGGATTAGGAAACAGGTCGGTGGAGATGGCACGCGGCAGGTGAGTCTTCAAATTGCCGATGCCTGATCCGATTTCAACGATAGGCGCCGCCTGGGATTGATCTATCAGCGCAATGATTCGGGCGTAAATATCGGCGTACACTCGTTGCAGCAACGGTTTGCGCTGCCATACGGCGAGGTTCTTCTGGATTTCGAGTTGATGCTGCTCGAGCGGCGTCATGAAAAGAACTTAAAGCGACGCGCGGCAAACATTACCATGCGCAGGAGGAGCCACCCGTGTTTCCAACGTGAAATATTTGTCGTGCCATAAGTGCGGGCGCGATAGCGAATCGGCAGATCAACAATTTTGAGGTTCAACTTTGCCGCGCCAAAAAGCAGGTCGAAGTCGCCAAACGGATCGAAATCGCCGAAGTAGGCGCGGTTCCGCGCGATCAGTTCATAATCGCGACGGAATAAAACTTTTGTGCCGCAGAGCGTGTCTTTTACTGGTTGTCCGAGCAGCCAGGTGAACGCGATACCGAACAACTTGTTCGCGATCATGTTCAGGAACTGCATCGCCTGGTCTTCCATTGGATAAACCAGCCGGACGCCATTGACGAAATCGCCGACGCCCGTGCGGGCTACTTCATAGAATTTCGGTAATTCTTCCGGCGGCATGGTCAGGTCGGCGTCGAGAATGAAAAGCAAATCACCTGTTGCACACGCGAACGCTTCGCGAACGGCGCCGCCTTTCCCTTTGGTGGTTTGCTTCAAGGCTTTGATATCGCGATTCGGATATTTAGCCTTGATACGCTGAATCTCATCCCATGTGTTGTCCTTCGAGTGCCCCTCGATAAAAATGATTTCGGTGCCGAGCCCTAACTCCGGTGTGCGTTGGACCGCGGCTTCAATATTGCCCGCTTCATTGCGGGCTGGAATAACCACGCTGCAGCGAAAATGTTTTTCTGCGGACGGCATCGGCCTTGGCCGGGCGATAACGAAAATCGTGAGGCAGAAGTGTTTGAACCACGGCGCGAGCCACCGGTTGAACAGTGTGCCGATCAATGGCGTTTTTGCCGGCCAAAGTATCCGGGTTTCCGTTTTAACGACCTCCCAGCCGGCGAGATGAAGCAGATTTGTCACGTCGTGCAACGACAGCCAATTCTGTTGCAGCGTGGGCGCTTTCATCCCGAGTTTCTCCGCAACGCAAAGAACAGGGCGCCACACGTTATTGAAAAAATTCAGGACAATGCGGGTGTTCGCGTGCGAATGTTGCCGGGCGGCCTCGAATGCTTTTTGGACATCCGGCAAGTCGTTGATCAGGTCGGAGAGGATGACGTAATCGAACTTCTCATCTCCCGAGAGTTCAGCGGCATCGGCTACTTGAAACTCCAGCCCGGGATGACGGTCCTTCGCGAGCTTCACCATATTCGCGCTAAAATCGATTCCCACCCCGCGCGATGGCTTTACGGCCGCCAGCAAATCACCAATGCCGCAACCTACTTCCAGAACGCGCGAATTCGGAGGAATGTAGAAACTGAAGTAGTGCTGGAGGTAATCGTGATAACCACGCTCATTTTCCCGAAGGCGGCAGGGCGCTCGCTCGTCGTAAAACTCTCGGCGGTGATTCATCGCCATGTTTTTGCAAAATTTCCGCGATTTAAGCGATGAAATTTATACAGCGAAAGCGTTATTGGCCCGCGCCTTTTGTGAACGCACTCACCGATTTGATATTTGCGGCTTTCACCGCATCCATCACTTTGATGATCTGTCCGAATGGCGCTTCATTATCTGCACGGATCGAGACGCTGACTTCGGGATTGTTTTTGGCGGCTTCGACGAGACGTTCCTGCAATTTTTCAAAAGTTACAGGTTGAGTGCCGAGATGAATGGATCCGCCTTGCTTCGGAATGGTGATGATGACCGCATTCTCGTTCGCGCCGGGTTTTGATTGTTTTGATTCAGGCAAGGCCAGTTTCACGGCGGGCGTTTGTTTGAACGTCGTCGTCACCATCAGGAAGATGAGGACGACAATCAGGACGTCGATCA
>CBHWET010000175.1:0-9677 GCA_966112985.1 uncultured bacterium
CCATCTATTCCGAATCAACCGATAACCTGCGGAAATTTGCTGATGCTTTCCGACTTCGAAAGGACTCTGAATGATCGCTCAACTCGTTTACATCCTGTGCGCGCTGACAAGCGTCGGTTGCGCGGTTCTGTTACTGCGTGGTTATCGAAAGAATCGAACATCGCTGCTGTTCTGGAGCGGAGTCTTTTTTGCATTGCTCGGTGTAGCAAATATCCTGTTGTTCGTTGATCTCGTCGTGATGCCCGAAGTGGATCTGACGGTGGTGCGAACGGGCATCACCGCTACGGCCCATATGGTGTTGATTTTCGGTCTTATTTCCAAGTCGTGATATGAACCTGTTCCTCTACGGCATCATTTTCGCGGCGGCTGTGACGGCAATGTGCTTCTTTTTCGATTTTTGGAAGCGGACGCGTGATCCGTTATTTCTATATTTCGCCCTCGCGTTCGGCCTGTTAGGAGTCGAGCGACTGGTGCTGGCGTTCCTGACTTCGAGCAGCGAATACAAAGTTTATTTGATCCGACTCGCCGCGTTCATTTTGTTCCTCGTCGCGATTTTGCAGAAGAATCGGCGGAACCGAGGCTGATGCTCGCAGTGAGACGAAGACATGGAATGACCATGGGCGGTCTCATTGCGTAACTCTCAGGAACAAATCTTCCCATTCGATTCGGCGGGCGTAAAGTTCACGGCATGCAACAACTTGTCCTCACAGTCGTTTGCCTTTTCGTTGCGCTATCGGCGACCGGCCGAACCATTCTGTTGCTGGATGATCACGACGTTCTTTACCGTTCAGGAACGGAGCGAGTGCTGCAACCGCTAAAGAGATACACGGACAATCCAATCATCCTGGGAAGAGATAAACCGTGGGAAGTGGCGATTGCGTGGACGAGTGTTTATCGCAATCCAAAAACAGGGCGGTATCAATTGTGGTACCAGGCTTATGCAGGCGAAGAGGCGCGGGATAAAACACGGCGTTGTGTGGTCAGTTATGCGGAGTCAGAGGACGGAATTCATTTCACCAAGCCGAATCTCGGGTTGTTCGATTACAATGGGATTAAAGATACTTCAATTGTTCTCGTCGCGAACGGCGGCAAGTCGGATCGATATGGCGTTTCCGTCGTGGTCGATGAACACGAACCGGATACACAGCGCCGTTATAAGATGGCGTACTTTGATTTTACGACGGAAAACGGGCGCGAATACCCGGGCTTGAGTGTGGCGTTTTCGCCCGACGGGATTCATTGGACAAAATATCCGCACGGCCCGTTGTCGAAAGTGGCTTATGGAAATCACGGCGCATCTGTTCCGTTTACAGACGAGACCAATCGGCCGTGGGATTTGCCGTTAACGATGGCCGATGCGATGGACGTTTTTTACGACACGCCGCGAAAGGTCTTCGCGATTTACGGCAAGATGTGGATTGATGGACCGGATGGCGGCATGTTTTGGAAACACGCGGGTGGCAGGATCGAAAGCAAAGACTTCATTCATTGGTCGAAACCGCAACTCGTCGCAACGCCGGATGAACATGATTCGCCATCAGTTGAATTCCACACAATGCCGGTCTTCCTTTACGAAGATTGCTACATCTCCCCTCTCCAGATTCTTAATCGGGGTGTGGGTGGTGGAGTCGTGGACATTGAACTCGCGACGAGCCGCGATGGGTTCAAGTGGGATCGGCCATTTCGCTCGACATTTTGGCTGGCACGTTCTGCGAAAGGGAATTTTGACAGCGGTTCGATATTCGTTTGTCCACAGCCCGTCGTGCTCGAAGAAGAAATTCGCTTTTACTACGGCGGCTATTCACAAGGCGCAACCGGTTCTGATGACCAGAAACTGACAACGGGAATTGGCATGGTAACCATGCCGCGCGACCGGTTTGCGGGAATTCGGCCGGTGGCACTAAGCGATCAACCCACTTTGAAGAAGCCATTGAAGAATATTGGACAAGTGACTCTTCGACCAATGGACCTGAAAGGGATCACCCGAATTGAGTTGAATGCCGATGCGTCAGCCGGAGCCATTCGCGTTGAAATCCTCGACGAAACCGGGAAACGAGTACGTGGATTTGGCTACGATGATGCGATTCCCATGGAAGGCGACTCGCTAGGCTACGGCGTCAAATGGAAATCAAAGGAAATTCAAGAGTTAAACGGCGGGCGATGGATGCTTCGCATTCACCTGGATAACGCCATTATTTATGCAGTGAAACTCGTCGAGCAGGATAAATGACGCTTGGACCCTTTTGCCCAAGTGAAGAAATGAAACCTAGCCCTCTAAACTCGACTTCCCAGGCGTTGTTTTCCCCTGAGCCTATGATCGAGCAACTTTTCAGTTGTATCTAGGGGCTTTCTTTTTCACAATTTCCCTTTACAGGCGTCCCAAACGCTTTAAACTAAGTAACATTACTGAATAACTTATGATTAGTTCGCAGACTCCCGTCAAACCGCTGACGCGCAATGAAGGACTCAAAGAAAACAGTCCTCTCTTGGCGGGAACGATTGCCCAGACCCTGGCCGATGCCTCGGCGGAGCGCTTTTCCGATGACGATTATGAATTTTTGAAGTTCCACGGGATTTATCAGGGCGACGATCGTGATACGCGGAAAGTAGCCAAACACTACCAGTATATGGTACGCGGGCGTTTACCGGGTGGGATTGTGACGCCTGATCAATACATTGCTTTTGACGATATTTCCTGCCGTTTCGCCAATAAGACGCTTCGTATTACGACGCGCCAAAGTTTTCAGTTCCATGGCGTGACGAAAGCGGGTCTCGGGAAGCTGATGAAAGCGATCAATGACGCAATGGCTTCAACGATCGCCGCGTGTGGTGACGTAAACCGCAATGTCATGGCTGCTCCCACGCCGGCGACGAGTCCGATCGTTGACCTGGTTCAGCAACATGCGAAGCAGGTTTCCGATGCGTTGATTCCGAAAACGAAAGCCTATCACCAAATTTGGGTGGAAGGCGTTCAACTGAATCTGACAGAAGAAGATAAAAACTTCGTCGATCCGCTTTACGGCAAAACTTATTTGCCGCGCAAATTCAAAACTGCGTTTGCGATTCCACCGTTGAATGACGTGGATGTTTTCACGAATGACCTCGGCTACATCGCGATCGTCGAAAACGACAAACTGGTCGGCTACAACGTTCTCGCCGGCGGTGGGCTCGGCATGAGCCATGGCAATGTCCAAACCTATCCGCGCATGGGTGACGTTCTCGGCTTCATCACGCCGGACAAACTGATTGAAGTGGCCAAAGGCGTTTTGACGATGCATCGCGATTTCGGCGATCGTACGAACCGCAAGCATGCCCGTCTCAAATACGTTCTTGAAGAACGCGGTGTCGAATGGTTCCGCACGGAATTGGAAAAGCGCCTCGGGTTTAAACTCGAAGCGCCCCGTCCGTATGAATTTACCAAACAAGGCGATGTCTATGGCTGGCACAAACAGCTCGATGGAAATTATTTCCTCACATTGTTTGTGGAAAACGGACGCATCAAAGACACCGATGCATACCAACTGAAAACCGCATTACGCCGCGTCGTTGAACAATTTCGTCCTGAACTGCGCCTGACGCCTTCGCAGAACATTATCCTGGTTGGCGTCAAAGCCGAGCAGCGCGATGGCATCAACAAGATTTTCGCGGAGCACAACATCAAAACAGAAAAGCAGGGTTCGAATACGCGCCTCGCTTCCATCGCTTGCCCCGCCCTGCCAACGTGCGGTCTGGCTTTGGCTGAAGCAGAACGGTTTTCGCCTCAATTGATGACGCGAATCGAAGACTTGCTGACCGAGCTAAATCTGGCTGACGAAGAAATCGTCGTCCGCATGACCGGGTGCCCCAACGGTTGTGCCCGGCCTTACATGGCGGAAATCGCGTTCGTTGGACGTGCTCCCGGCAAATACCAGCTTTACCTCGGTGGCAACCATGCGAGCACCCGTTTGAGTCAGCTGTGGAAAGAGAACGTAAAAGACGCGGACATTGTGAACGAACTTCGTCCGATGCTGAAACGTTTTGCCGAAAGCCGCAACGCTGGCGAACAGTTTGGTGACTGGGTGGTGCGCGTGTGGTTTAAAGAGCAACCGCCAGTGCCAAGATTTACTGCTGACAAGATCTAATTGTCCGAGCCCAGAAATGCTTACCGTTTCCGAAGTCAAATCGCTTGCTGAACCGTTCAACAACCAGCCCACGGAAGAAATTCTGACGTGGGCGTGGAAATGTTTCGGCACTCGAGCAGCCATTGGAACCAGTTTCCAAGGTGCCGGTTTGGTGATGATGCACATCGCCAAACGAAATAATCTTCCCTTTCCAGTGTTCACCCTGGATACGGGCTTGTTATTTCCAGAAACGGTAGAACTAAAAAAACGGCTCGAGGACTTTTTCGGTTTTCAAATTGAATCCCTGGTTCCCGATCTGACAGTCGAGCAACAAAACGAGGCGCAAGGGCCGGAGTTGTGGAAACGTGAACCGGATCTTTGTTGCACGATGCGAAAAGTGTTTCCGCTTCGAAATAAACTGAGCGAACTGGACTGCTGGATTACCGGTTTGCGTCGTCAGCAATCGGAAACGCGGAGCAGCATTGGCGTCATTGAATTGTATTCGTTCGATGAAGCAGCCGGCAAAGACATCGTGAAGTTAAACCCGATGGCCAATTGGTCGCGCGAAGACATTTGGAACTATATCAAGGAACATAAAATTCCTTACAACCCACTGCACGATCAGGGGTATCGGTCCATCGGTTGCGCACCATGCACGGCGAAAAGCGATAGCGGTGACAACGAACGCGCCGGACGTTGGATAGGATTTAAAAAAGTGGAATGCGGCATCCACACGTTCATGTCGAAGAAAATTGATTTTCAGATTTAACCGCAGCAGTCCCCGTGAGGAGACTCCGTTCATGAGCGTCCTTACCTCCGCTGCTACAATTTACAAATGGACTATCTAAGCAAACTCGAGAACCAGAGCATTTACATCATGCGCGAGGCTTTCAATAAGTTTGAAAATCTCGCGATGCTCTGGAGCATTGGCAAAGACTCCAGCGTGCTGCTGTGGCTTGCGCGCAAAGCATTCTTCGGTCATGTGCCGTTTCCCTTGGTGCATGTCGACACGACATACAAAATTCCGTCGATGATCGAATACCGCGACCGCCTCGCGAAAGAATGGAACCTGCAGCTCGTTGTCGGTAAAAACGAAGAAGTGCTCAAAGAAGGGCGCACATTTCCGAATGGCAAAGCGACGCGCGTCGAATGCTGCGGAACATTGAAGAAGGATGCCCTCAAAGCTGTTCTCGATAAGCACAAATTCAACGGTGTCATTGTCGGTGTCCGCCGCGACGAAGAACCTACGCGCGCGAAGGAACGTTACTTTTCGCCACGCGACAAAAACATGGAGTGGAACGTCGAAGATCAGCCGCCCGAATTGTGGGATCAATTCAAAACCGATTTCGACAAAGACGCCCACATTCGTATTCACCCCCTGCTCCACTGGACGGAGTTGAATATTTGGGAATACGTAGAGCGCGAAAACATCCCGCTCATTCCGCTGTACTTCGCCAACGAGAAAGGCGAACGGTATCGATCCATCGGCTGTTATCCTTGCACCTTCCCGATTAAATCCCAGGCACGAACAGTTCGCGAGATCATCGAGGAACTGCGCTGCACGAAAACACCTGAACGCGCCGGCCGCGCCCAGGACAAAGAAAGCGAAGACGCTTTCGAAAAACTCCGTCGCGACGGCTACATGTAAAACCAGCATCGTTCGTCGTGTTTTATAAATCTCAGTGTTCTCTGTGCCTCTGTGGTGAATATTATGAATGGAATTTCCAATCCAACTGAGCAGCTAAAGATTGTCATCGTCGGCCACGTCGACCACGGCAAATCAACGTTCGTCGGACGCTTATTCAATGACACCGGCTCGCTGCCCGAAGGAAAACTCGAACAGCTCCAAAAAATCGCTGAACGCCGGGGCGTGCCCTTCGAATGGGCAAACCTGATGGACGCATTGCAATCGGAGCGCGACCAAAACATCACTATCGACACCGCACAGATCTGGTTTCACACCAAGAAACGCCAGTACGTCATTATCGATGCTCCAGGTCATAAGGAGTTCCTCAAGAACATGGTGACTGGCGCTGCCAATGCAGAAGCTGCATTGCTCCTCATTGATGCGAATGAAGGTGTTCAGGAACAATCCCGTCGCCACGGTTACCTGTTGAACCTGCTCGGTATTAAGCAAATTGCCGTGCTCGTCAACAAAATGGATTTGCAGAACTACTCACAAGAGCGGTTCAATCAAATCGAAAAAGAATACCGCGCGTTCCTACAAACAGTTGGCGTTACGCCAAAAGTGTTCATCCCCATTTCAGCTTATCACGGTGAAAACATCGCGAAGCCAAGCGATAAGATGGCCTGGTTTGCAGGCCCAACGGTTTTGCAGACATTGGATGAATTTAGAGTTTCCGAATTGCCAAGCGATCAACCACTGCGCTTCCCGATTCAGGACGTCTACCGATTCGATGAACGGCGAATTCTCTCAGGCCGCGTCGAAGCTGGCTCAATTAAAGTCGGCGATAAACTTATTTTCGCGCCGAGCAATAAGGTTTCAACGGTCAAAACAATCGAACGTTGGAATGCGAAGCAGACCGATTCCGCCAGCGCCGGCGAATCGATCGGCGTAACACTGACGGAACAGATTTTCGTCGAACGCGGCGCGGTCGCTGCACTGGAAACGGCCCCGCCATACGAATTAAGCCGCTTTAAAGCCCGCTTGTTTTGGCTCGGACGCAATCCGTTTAAGAAGGGAAAAAGCTACAAGCTCAAACTCGCAACGCAGGAAGTTGAATGTGAAATCGAATCCGTCGATCGCATCATTGACTCCTCGACACTCGAAACCATTTCTCGCGCCGACGTTTTTGTTGGCCGTAATGAAGTAGCGGAATTGCGCATTCGCACCAAGCGCCCGGTGGCGTTCGATGCGATTAATGAAATCGTTCCAACAGGGCGGTTCGTCATCGTAGATGGTTTCGACGTCAGTGGTGGTGGCGTGATTCTCGATGACAATTATCCACGTCGCACATCCGATTCCCTGCACAAAAGCGACAACATCTTTTGGAGTCACGGCAAAGTTACCTCACAACAACGCGAAGCCCGCAATGGCCATAAAGGCTGCGTCGTTTGGCTCACTGGATTGTCGGGTGCAGGCAAGTCGACAATCGCTAATGAACTCGAGCGCGAATTATTTAACCAGGGCAAACATGTTTATGTCCTGGATGGCGATAACATGCGCCACGGTTTGAATTCCGATCTCGGTTTCTCGCCGGAAGATCGCACGGAAAACATTCGTCGTGTCGGTGAGGTCGCGAAACTTTTTGCGGACGCCGGCGTTGTCGTGATCACGGCGTTCATTTCACCGTATCGTTCGGATCGTAATCTCGTCCGAAAGATCACACCTGTTGGTAAATTCGTGGAAGTGTTCGTAAACGCCCCCGTGGAAGTTTGCGAACAGCGCGATCCGAAGGGCCTATACGCAAAAGCGCGGGCTGGAGAAATTAAGGAATTCACTGGCATTTCTGCACCTTACGAAGCGCCGGCGAAACCTGAACTCGAGTTACAAACTGACAAAGTCACGGTTGCTGAAGCAGTCGGCAAAATTGTGGAATACTTAAAACAACAGGACGAAGATTTGTCGTACTCGATTTAAAAAGCCACGGACGACAGCTGACATCTTGTTTTCGTTTTGAATGCTTTTGGCGTGGTGCTAGTCTGACACTTCATGCGATTTGTCTCCTCGCACACAATCAGCGTTGTTGCACTTTCACTAAGCTTCTTTTGCTCGAATTCGAACGCCCCTGCCCAGGCGCACGGAACGAACACAGAAGCCGAACTCAGCGTTAAAAAACTGGAAGCCGCACCTGGGCTTAAAGTTGATTTGTTCGCGTCAGAGCCCCAACTCGCGAATCCAGTCGCATTCTCCATTGATGAGAAAGGCCGCTTTTTCATTTCTGAAACGCATCGTTACAAAGACTCGATTTTTGATATCACCCAGAAACCAAAATGGCTCACAAATGATCTTACGATCCAAACGGTTCCCGAACGTGAAGCCTTCCTCCGTAAGACGTTCGGCACAAATGTTTCATTCCTGACGAAAGACTCTGAACTGATACGCCTCGTCGAAGATCGCGATGGCGATGGTCACGCTGAAGCTTCAACCATATTTGCCGACGGCTTCAATGATATCACCGCCGGCACCGCCGCCGGTATTCTCGCGCGCAAGGGCGAGGTGTATTTCACCTGTATTCCTGATCTGTGGAAGCTCACCGAAAAGAACGGTCGAGCTGCTCAACGTGAAAAGTTGAGCACGGGATACGGTCCGCGAATCAGTGTTAGCGGCCATGACCTGCACGGATTGGTCCTCGGCCCCGACGGAAAGATTTATTTCAGCTGTGGTGATCGCGGTTTCTACGTCACGAATAGGGTTGGCTCGGTGTTTGCGTATCCAAATACCGGTGGAGTCCTGCGTTGCAATCCCGACGGATCGGACCTCGAAGTGTTTTGTATTGGGCTTCGCAATCCACAGGAACTCGCGTTCGACGAATTTGGAAATTTATTTACCGACGATAACGACACCGCCGGCCCCGATGATTCCCGTGTCCTTTATCTTGTCGAAGGCGCCGATTATGGATGGCGCGCGTCGTATCAGTATATGGAGGGATATGGCCCATGGTGTACAGAGTCTGTCTGGAAAGGTGGAATTGATGGTCTTCTGCCCTACTCGGGCGTTGTCGCGCATGGTCCTGCTGGGTTGGCCTACTACCCCGGCACCGGGTTGCCGGCCAAATTTAAAGGTCACTTCCTGGCCTGTGATTTTCCGAAGGGCGTGAAGTCATTTGCCTTTCAACCAAACGGAGCTTCATATGCGGTGTTCCACGTGGAAAGTTTTCTCAAACCATTAGGCGCCACCGACGTAGCGTTTGGTCCAGACGGCAATGTTTACGTTTCCGACTGGGGTACAGCGTACACGATGCCAAATGCCGGCCGCATCTACCGCGTTTCTGATCCGGTTCAGAACAGCAAGACGACTACTGACATCAAAAAACTCTTGGCTGAAAATTTTGATGGCAAGTCGAATCAGGAACTGAAATCACTTCTCGGTCATGCTAATATGCGCGTTCGGCAGGAAGCGCAATTTGCATTCGTTAAGAAAGGAACGGAGGCGGTCGCCCACCTTGGTGATGTCGCTCTTCACCAGACAAATCAACTCGCGCGCCTTAACGCTGTGTTTGGACTGGCGCAGCTGAATCATCAATTCGGCACGAACGCCGGCGTTGCTGGTGCGTTGCCACCTTCGGAGTGCCTGGAGAAGCTTCTGACCGATCGCGATCCTGAAATCCGCGCTCAAGCTGCAAAAGGTCTTGGCGACGGTTCTGTCTACAATGTTGAAACTTTGTCAAAGCTATTGAACGACCAGAATCCCCGCGTTCGCTTTTTTGCCGCGATGAGCCTTGGAAAACTGAAGAGCAAAGATGCCTCCGACGCCCTCGTGCAAATGGCACGCACCAACGCCGACAAAGATCAGTTTCTCGTTCATGCCGCTGTCTTCGCGCTCATCAACATTGGTGATTTTGATTTCATTCATCAGATTGCCAGAGACGATGACGTCGCTGTTCGCCGCGTCGC
>CBHWET010000176.1:0-9649 GCA_966112985.1 uncultured bacterium
GATGCGCCTCGAAAGACAACTCCTGGTCAGGCATCACCATTAACAGCGGCGGGGTGGCTGAAGGCTGTTCCGTCGACGGCAACGGCTTTTCCGCATTGCAGCCCGGGATTTGGGCTGGCGTCAGCAGCACGGTTAAAAACTGCTCCGTCGCTCGCAATAGCCGGGGCATCCTGGCTGGTGTGGGATCGACCATCGCCTCGGTCTCGGTTTGCACGAATGCCGGTTATGGAATTTCCCTTGGGGAACAATGCACTGTTACGGACTCGACAGTCGTTTCCAACAGCGCTGGAGGAATCACGATGGGCCAGTACTGCTCCGTCCGCCACAGCACCGTTGGATACAATACCGGTGAAGGCATTACCGTTGGATTCGGCGGAACAGTAGCCAATTGCAATGCCAGCAAGAACACCGGCACAGGAATTAAGAGCGGTGATTCCGCTACCATCATCAACAACACTTGCACACTCAACGGCGTAAACGGGATTTGGGCGACTGCGACCTACAACCGAATTGAAGGAAACCAGTGCACGGATAATCCCGGCAAAGGAATTAAAGTCGATCTCGGTCCGAATGTCATCGTACGTAACAGTGCAAATTCGTTCTCAATTACCAACGGAAACATGGTCGGCCCAACGAACACCTTTTCGACCATTGCAACGAACACCAATCCGAACGCGAACTTCCAGTACTGACGCATCGTTCGTAATCAAAAGATTGCATTTCTGTAGAACTTGAGTTCACCGGCGTGTTGTCATCCACCGGAATCGAAAAGGATTAACCCGCCGGATGGACCCACCCGGGAGTTCGAAACAAACGTCCAACTGCAGGTTGGATCAACTTCGAACTCTTCCGCAGAGGCGCAGATCGCGTCTGGACCGTTTTCTGAGACTTCTGGAGACGACCAACTCGTGGATGGACGAGTTCTGGAGACTTCCAAAGCGGCCCATCCCGCGGGATGGACCGGAAAAGGAGAGTTTGAAAACCGTCCAACCGTCGTCTGGACGGTTTTTGAACTCTCCGGAAGACGACCAACCGCGTTCTGGACGAGTTTCGGAGAGTTCGGAAGAGGCCTATCCCGCGGGTTAGCCGGTTTTGGAAGTCAAAATGACCCTTTTTCCCGGGTTGAACGACCCCGGAAGTCTCCAAAGTCGGACCAACTCGCGTCTGGACGGTCTCCAAACTCTTCGGAGGGCGTACATCTCGCGGTTGGTCGTGTTCCAAACTCTTCCGAAAGGCCCCAGACGACGGTTGGACGGATTTTGAAGAGTTTGAAATCGGTCCATCCTGCGGGTTGGGCCTTTGCAGGAGTCTGATTTCCAAAGCTTTATCACAAATAACACCGTTCAAGGGCGACCAGCCGGATGGAAAGAGGGGCGAAATTTGAGATTTGATGCCAAGACAAAAGAGGTCGGATTTCAGGTGAGCCGCTATCGGATCAACATCTTAGACGATCTTTTGATGCAACGAGTCAGCCGACGCTTTTGCTAAGAAGAAATGACGCTCTTTTTGGCGGTTGGAAGGGCATTCGTCCGCAAACGAAACCGAGGGACAGAGTCAGCGTTCGGTATCGGCTTGATCAGTTGAGGCGAGGACGTCTCTGGCAGATTTTCTTTCCAGGAGTTCTTATTTCGCAATTTCGGCAGTGGCGCGTCGGGGATGGTGCGCAGAATATAATTCGTACCGACCTGCGGAGTTATTGTTTGAATCGGATAATTGGTTCCAGACGGGAGCGTCAAATATCGAATCGTGTAGTTCGTCGAATTGCCAGGAGTGGCAGTTCCCGGAATGGATTTCGCCTCTTCCCCTGCCCCGACATCTCCAGTCATTGCAGAAACAATAACGAAGACGCATGAAACAAAACTCTTCAATTACCTTCTGACAGCCAACGCACCGGCTTCGTTCATTATGACTCGCAACAGAGTCCGTGCGCCACGGCAGCGGTTTTGGTGCAGTGACTCATTTCCCAAACGAAACGAATCACTTCGGTTTCGCCCAACTCAACGGAGCGTCTTTCTTCAGGCTTGCGACGATTTTTCCATCCTCATCAAGCATTTCCACTTCGACGGTATCAGCCTTGAAGATGTCAGTTGGGCTAGTCGCATTCGGTTTCACCGAGAACTTCAGCAACTGCAATCCATTACCAGCCTTAACATTCGCCTGGTCCGTTGCAAACCACTCTGCACTCTTTGGATTTTTCGAATCGAAAACGCGGACGCGCATCTTTCCGCCGCTCGCAGCAAGGCTGTATTTAACGGAAACATAGCCGCTGAAAATATCGCTTTGCTTGAACTCGTCGAGCGTAAGCGTGCTGTTCTGCAATGTGACCGCAGGACCAGAACCCGGTGCCTTCCACATCAACAGCATCGTCGCTGCGAAAATGTTAAACCGTTGTGACAACGCATCCTGCAAGTAAATGAACACGCGATCGGTTGAGATCGATGTCAGCGAAGCATCCGATGGAACAAACTTTACGGGAAACAAAGCCAGGTGAGACTTCGCCACTGGCAACAAGGATGCCCTGAAGTAACTGCTTGCTTCGCGATCGCCCGTGCGCGCCACTTCTGCGCCGATATAAGGCTTCGGCAAATCGTCGTTGTAGTCGAATTCGACGCCAATGGTCATCTGACTGCGGTCGAGACTGCGGTTAACGATGTCGACTGCTTTCACTTTAGTCTTCAAATTCGACGCGAGAGTCACCGCGCTGCTCGCCGGACGTGTGGCTTGCTTCTCGGCCGCGATTCGAGCTGCTTCCTTCGCTTTAGCCTCGGCTTCGGCCTTTTCACGCGCTTCGGTTTCGGCCTTGGCCTTTTCTTCAGCAACGAGCTTCGCTTCCGCTTCGGCTGTGGCGCGTTCTTCGGCGAGGCGAGTCTCTTCGGCGAGGCGTTTTGCCTCAGCTTCCGCTTTGAGTCGTGCTTCTTCACGAGCCTTCGCTTCGACCGCGGCACGTTCCTCGGCAATTCTTCTTTCCTCCGCGAGACGCTTTGCTTCCGCTTCAGCTTTGATGCGCGCTTCTTCGCGGGCCTTCGCCTCAGCTGCTGCCTTTGCTTCTGCTTCGCGTCGTGAACGTTCTTCACGTTCCGCTCTCAGTCTTGCTTCTTCACGGGCTTTGGCTTCGGCAGCTGCACGTTCTTCGGCGAGCCGTTTTTCCTCGGCCAAACGTTTCGCTTCCGCTTCAGCTTTGAGTCGAGCTTCTTCACGCGCCTTGGCTTCCGCTTCGGCTTTTAATCGGGCCTCTTCGCGAGCTTTTGCTTCGGCGGCCGCACGCTGTTCCGCTAAACGTTTTTCTTCGGCAAGTCGTTTAGCTTCTTCTTCCGCTTTGCGCTGGGCTTCGGCACGGGCTTTCGCTTCCGCAGCGGCTTTCTCTTCTGCCAAACGTTTTTCTTCAGCCAGACGTGCGGCTTCCGCTTCGGCTTTTTTGCGGGCTTCGTCGCGAGCTTTGGCTTCTGCTTCCGCCTTGAGACGAGCTTCTTCGCGCGCTTTCGCTTCTGCTTCAGCTTTCTTGCGAGCCTCCTCGCGTAATTTCGCTTCTGCGCGAGCTTGTTGTTCGGCTTTGAGGCGTTCTTCGGCCAGACGTTTGGCTTCAGCTTCAGCCTTACGCTGCGCTTCTTCACGTGCTTTTGCTTCGGCTTCGAGCTTTGCTTTCAGCTGGGCCTCGGCTTCGACGCGCGCCTTTTCAACGGCAATTCGTTGTTCCTCGGCAAGACGCTTGGCTTCAGCTTCGGCTTTGATGCGTGCTTCTTCACGCGCCTTGGCTTCAGCGATTGCTTTGGCCTCAGCTTCACGACGCGCCTTTTCTTCAGCTTCAGCTTTCAGCCGGGCTTCCTCGCGGGCCTTGGCTTCCGCGATCGCCTTCTCCTCAGCCAGACGTTTTTCTTCCGCCAGCCGCTTGGCTTCAGCTTCGGCTTTCACACGAGCTTCTTCACGGGCCTTGGCTTCGGCTATGGCACGCTGTTCGGCCAAGCGCTTCTCTTCGGCAAGACGTTTCGTTTCTTCCTCAGCCTTCCGTTGTGCTTCCGCGCGAGCCTGCGCCTCCGCCTCTTCCTTGGCTTTCAATTCAGCAAGACGTTTCGTTTCGGCAGCGGCTTTTTCTTCGGCGATACGTCGTTCCTCTGCGAGACGAGCCGCCTCCTGTTCCGCCTTCCGCTGCGCCTCAGCGCGCGCTTTCGCTTCCGCCTCAGCTTTGATACGGGCTTGTTCGCGGGCGGTCGCTTCAGCTTCGGCCTGTCGGCGGGCTTCCTCACGGGCCTTCGCTTCTGTTTGTGCGCGTTGCTCTGCGAGCGCCTTTTCTTCGGCTAGACGTTTTGCTTCCTGTTCAGCTTTAACCCGCGCTTCTTCGCGTGCTTTTGCTTCCGCTTCCTCTTTGGCTTTTTGTGAAGCGAGACGTTTTGCTTCTGCTTCAGCGCGTGCTGTTTCCTCAGCCAGACGCTTCGCTTCAGCCTCCGCTTTTAATCGTGCTTCTTCGCGAAGTTTAGCTTCCGCCTGGGCCTTCGCTTCTGCCTCCGCCCGCAACTTTGCTTCCTCACGGGCCTTTGCTTCAGCTTCCGCAGCGCGTTTGGCGAATTCTTTCGCTTCCCCTGCATCTTCGATCTGAATCTCCGGCGCAGGTGGCGCAGTCACGGGCTTTGCATCCGGGCTTCCCCATTTAATGGTTTTCAAAACCACACTGCCGCTGATGATCGCCGTGGCGGTGCTGTTAAGAATCAGCACGCGAATACGATCCGTTGTAAATTCGGGAGGAACACCGGGTTCGTCGTTGAAATATTTAACCTTCACTGACACAGGTCCACGGCCGATACCAATGGTAACCGGGTCCGCTCCGAACCACGCGCTAACGCCTTTGCGATCTTTCTTTTCGAACACTGGAACGACGAGGGCCGTTTGTCCTCCAAAACCATCAAACATGTAATCCATCGCCAGAAGCGCTTCCGTGCCATCAGCAGATTGACTCACGATTCGGAGATTGTTGATGCTGTTGCCTGTGAGGGGTCGAAGGCTCGGCTGAATGATCGTTTGGGCGAGGATTGGTCCGAATCCGATTTGGATGACCAACAAACAAACGACGAAGGCTTTTAATAATTTCATGGGCCGATGGTTTGAGAATCCAGTTCAGAGGATAAAAAATTAAAGACTCGCGGTCAAAGCGGTTTTCAGGAAATCCCCGACTCAGATTTTGCCGATTTTGCTTGGAAAAATTTTCCAACAGCAGTAGCAAGACAACGCTCTTTGAAAACAACGGATGCTCGTCATCCGGTTCACGATCAAATGCCAGGGAACGCCGTGAAATTCGGCGACGGTTACGCCACTGTGACGGACTACAAACTTCCAAAGCCACTGACGAAAGTCGGGAAGGCGGAAGCGAGGCCAAGTCCGGTTAGTCAGGATACCGGTTTGATTGTGCTCGTCGTGGCCGGGATTTTCTGCGCATCTCTGATGCACAGCAAAGCTCCGCGGCCAACTTCTCCGTCAAAGAGAAGGATGAGGCCAGTTCGCCGAATTGTTTTCGGCAGAATTTCGGAATGCCTTCATTCTCGTCATTTGGCGTGTGTGAAGGTTTTTTTGTTTAGCTCCTCGCTCGCAATAATCTTCTCACCCGCGCTGGTCTCCAATTGAAACCGTTTCGCTTCACCGCGAGACAATTGCAGATCAGTAACAATGAAAAAACTAATCGTTCTGGCCCTTGCCAGTGTCGTTCTCGTCTCAAATGCGTCCGCTCAGTACGCAACTTCTGTCGTCAGCTATAATCCCGGAATCGGTTCATCACCCGGGTTTACCAACACATCAGCCGTTCTCGGCGAACCGTCCCGTATCAATCCGTTCGGCGAGCAAACCGATGTATTCGATCCACCGTATGGGAAAAGCCAGATCTTATCGATCGGTGAAGGCGGTTCCTTAACCGTTCAGTTCGCCAAGCCAATTTTGAATCAACCGCATAACCGTTTCGGCATCGACTTCATTATCTTTGGCAATAGCGGATTCATCATCACGAATGACTTCGACTTCAATACGTTCAATTGGGTTGGCACGCCAGCCACGGATGGTTCGTTGTTTGCCCAAAACGACGGAGTGACCCGCGTCTCTGTCAGCCCGGATGGAACGAACTTTTTCCAACTCGATCCAGCAATTGCTCCAACGGTTGATTCGCTTTGTCCGACTGACGCGAGTGGTGATTTCCATACACCTGCTGATCCAACGCTGACGCAGGCCGATTTCGCCGGTCTGACGCTCGATCAAATCCGTTCGCTTTATTACGGCTCGGCTGGCGGAGCCGGTTACGACATCGCGTGGGCGCGCGACGGCAGCGGACGTCCGGTCCGTTTGGGCTCGATCAGCTTCGTGCGCATTGACGTCCTCGCCGGCAAATCTGAAGTCGACGGATTGTCAGCCGTATACGTCCAAGGCAAGACAGGACGATTGAAATAATTAATACACGTCAGGCAGTCGGCGTAAGTCGTCTGCCTGACGTAATCCTTTCGTGAAAACTCGCCTCGCACGGCTCTTCGACGTTGTATGCGCCCTGCTCTTCTTGAGCACCGTGCGCGTTAACGCTGTGACGATCTCAGAAACCTTTTCGTCAAACGCGACCAACGGAAGCTGGCGGGTTTTCGGCAACACGAATTTATTCCAATGGAATCCAACGAACCAAAACCTCGAGGTCACGTGGGATTCATCCAAGGTTAACAGCTACTTCTATTGCCCATTGGGAACAATCGTTGCGCGCGATGACGACTTTAGCGTGAGCTTCGATATCCGTTTGCAAAACGCGGCTTCCGGTACTACGCCGGGCAAACCTTATGACATGCCGTTGGCCATCGGATTCATGAATTTCGGCAACGCGACGAATGCAAATTATTCGCGCGGGAGCGGCGTCAATTCCACGTATGGCGTGAAGAGCCTCGTAGAGTTTGATTACTTCCCTGCATTCAGCATCTACGAACCAACCCTCAGTCAGGTTATCGTGTCGACAAACAATTCTTCGTGGCTTTACAACCACGACAATTTGCAGGAAATGACCGCAGGAGATTTGTTTCACATTGCGATGAGCTATAGCTCCGCGACACGAAAGTTAACGACCGTCGTCACTCGCAACGGGACGCAATATGGCGCGACGCAGTTTATTTCGGTCACCAGCACTATCGACTTCCGATGCGATACATTCTCCATCAGCAGCTATAGCGACCAGAACAGCGCCGGGTCGATTTACGCTCAGGGAACTATTGATAACATTGCGATTACAGTGCCTCCATCCCCCGTGCAGAATCTTCGTGGATACTTCACGAACGCCCAATGGTCGGCTGAATTCAACAGCAATACCAATTGGACCTACTTACTGGAGAGAGCCGGCAACTTTCAAAACTGGACCGAAACTTCGGCCAAGACCAACGGCACGGGCAGCAAAATTATTCTGGCCGATACCAATGCCCCGGGCGCAACCACGCCGCAGTTCTATCGTGTGAAAGCGATTCGAAAATGAATACGCGAGAGAAAATCGTACTCGGTTGGAGTGGAGGTAAAGACAGTTCACTCGCCTTACACGAACTGCGCAAATCAGAACGATACGAAGTCGTTGCACTCCTGACGACCTGCACCGAAGGTTACGATCGAATTAGCATGCACGGAGTGCGGTGCGAACTTCTGGAACAGCAAGCACGCGAAACCGGAATTCCACTGGTCAAAGTCTACATTTCGAAGGCGGCATCGAACGCGGAATACGAAGCAAAAATGTCGGCGGTCTCTTGTGACTTTAAACGACAAGGCATCAACACTGTCGCCTTTGGTGATTTGTTTCTGGAAGACATTCGCGCCTATCGAGATCGCATGCTCAAACAAATCGGAATGACTGCGATCTATCCAGTTTGGGGCCGGGATACGAGACAACTGGCTTGTGAGTTTGTGGATCTTGGCTTTGATGCGACTCTTGTATGCATCGATTCGCGTGCGCTCGACAAATCCTTTGCCGGACGGAAATTCAGTGACGCACTTCGCGACTTTCCAGGAAGAGTCGATCCCTGCGGCGAGAATGGCGAGTTTCATACCTTCGTCTTTCAAGGACCGATCTTTCAGAAACCAATTCCCTGTCAGAATGGAGAGGTGGTCGAGCGAGATGGTTTCTATTTTTCAGACTTGTTGGCGAACAAAGCTTCTACACCGAAATGAAAACGACATCGCCGTGTATTTTTGTTTGCAAGTTGGACCGCACGAATAGTTACTGCGTCGGCTGCAGGCGCACTGTCGTTGAAATCTCTCATTGGCTGTTCCTCTCAGATCTCGAAAAAACCAAAATCAATGAGGACATCGAGCGCCGCAAAGCCGAACAGGAGCGCGTGGAATGAACGGACTGCGAATAGTTTCTTTTCTTCCGTCAGCGACTGAAATGGTTTTCGCGCTTGGACTGGGTGATCAACTCGTTGGGGTATCCCACGAATGTGACTACCCTCCACAGGCGAAAGAGAAACCGGTCGTCGTCGGGCCCGCCCTTGAGTTTGCGGCCATGAGTCTCGGCGACATTGATACAGCCGTCAGTTCGCATTTACGTGACGGTAAAAGTCTCTACGCCGTTGATGAAACACTGTTGCAATCGCTGGAACCGGATTTGATTCTGACGCAAAACCTTTGTCAGGTGTGCGCTACTTCAGGGAATGAAATCACCCAAGCCCTCAAGCAATTACCTAAACAAGCGCGCGTGCTCTACCAGACTCCACATTCGATTCGTGAGATCATGGAAAGCATTCAGGTTCTAGCGGATGTTGCGGGCGTATCGCAGACGGGATCAAACTTGATCGAACAATGTAAGTTACGCCTCGACGCCATCGCAGCGAAGGTCCCAAGACAAGGACCACCGCCCCGTGTTTTCTGTTGCGAATGGATCGACCCTGTTTATTGCAGCGGCCATTGGGTGCCCGAAATGGTTACACTTGCCGGAGGCAACGATTCCATTTCTCAGCAAGGCAAAGACTCCGTTCGCGTCCCCTGGGAGCAGATTGTTGAATACGCACCTGAAATCTTTATCGTGATGCCGTGTGGTTTTGTGGTCGAGAAAGCTATCGAGCAGACACACTCGCTCGCATCGAAATGTGGGTGGCGCGATTTGCCTGCTGTTCAAAATGGACGCGTTTACGCTGTCGACGCAAACGCCTACTTTGCACGGCCGGGACCACGCGTGGTCGATGGAACAGAACTGCTCGCGCACCTTATTCATCCAGAAATTTTCACTTGGGATGGCCCGAAGGACGCATTCGCGCAGGTACACACATGAACGGAAAAACGAAACAATGTTCCATCTGTGGAAAGCCATTCGTCTGTCACGCCAACGGCGTGAGCGGATCATGTTGGTGCAATGAATTTCCTTCGCTCGATCCAGTTCCCGGGCGCGACTGCTTGTGCATTGATTGCCTGAAGGAGGAACTTCGGAAACAGACGAAGAGCGATCGTTCGAAACAAAAGGATTCTGGATTTACCCTCATTGAACTCCTCGTTGTCATTGCCATCGTAGCCATTCTCGCGGGGCTTCTTCTCCCTGCTCTCAGTCGAAGCAAAGAATCGGCACGACGGATCAAGTGCAGCAGTGACCTGCATCAACTCGCTCTCGCAACGCACCTTTACTGGGACGACAATTCTGGAAATTGTTTTCGATATTACAGCGGCGTCGAAA
>CBHWET010000177.1:0-9610 GCA_966112985.1 uncultured bacterium
AGCTTGTATTCGACCGTCGCGCGGGAGCTGACGCTGCGCTTCAGCCGATTCTATAGAAGTTTTTCCACGGTCATTGGCGCGCAAATCGTTATCTCCGCAATTAATACTGCCTTTACCGCAGTGTTTATTATCTGGAACAAGTTTCCCTACGGATTCGTCATTGTTGGGCTGACGTTCCTGTGCGGATTGCTGCCAATCATCGGCAATATCATCAGCAACACATTGATCGTCGTCATCGGGCTCACCCTATCGCCGAGAATGGCGTTGATCGCGCTGATCTTCCTAGTCGTGATCCACAAGCTCGAATACTTCCTGAACAGCAAGATTATTGGTGATCGCATCAAAAATCCGATGTGGTTGACACTGATCGGCATTGTTATCGGCGAGAAATTAATGGGTATCCCTGGAATGATTCTCGCCCCGGTTGTCCTGCACTATGTAAAAGTTGAGGCGTCTCAACGCGAACTCTCGCCAACGGTTTCTCCAGCGGAGAAAAAGGCCCCATCGGCTGTAGTCACGTGATTGGATGAGTTCGAAAACTTCCACGTCAGCAGTGAAACAGCGGGCTCCTACGCTTTACGCGATCATCGCCATAAAACTCATCAAAGGTTCTTTATTCCTGGCTATGGCGATCGCGGCGTACACGCTCTCCGACAATGATCTCCCCGCTGAATTTCAGAAGCTGCTGCAATGGTTGCATTGGAACCCCGAACGCGCGTTCTTCATAACTCTCGCTGAAAAAGTGGGTAAGCTGACAACGAGCCATCTATTATGGGCTGCGGCGGGCACGTTTGTTTATAGCCTGTTCTCGTTGGTGGAAGGAATCGGATTGATTTTCCGAATCACGTGGGCGGGATGGCTGGCAGTGGGTGAATCGGTATTCTTTATCCCGATTGAGATTTACGAACTGCTCAATGGTTTTTCACCGACGGTATTTTCCATTCTGATCATCAATATTGTGATCGTCTGGTACCTGGTGAAGAACCGGCATCGATTGTTTCGTCACCATTGACTTATTGCTCAGTCGTCATCTCTTCGACCTTCAGCTCGTAATCAAACTTGTCGAAGTAAATGTTCTTCGCACTTTCCAACTCACCACGTTGGAAATCGACATCATCGGATCGGAAGTCGTGCTTCGGCGGCTGCAGTTCCTGGCTGTGATCGCAATTAGCCGACATACGGTATTGATCGAGGCCGCCGAAATAAAAGTCGCGGAGTTCACGGCGTTCCTCTTCCGAGAGGTTTGTGCAATAGCGTATCGCGTAAATGCCGGCCCAGGGATCAACTGGAATCCAGCCATAGGGCGCGAGGTAAATCTCCGTCCAGTCATGAATACCAACGTGGCCGGGGAACAAATTCCAACCTGATTGCCAGCGCGCCGGAATTCCTTCCAACCGGCACAAGGTGATGAACAGCATCCCTTCCTGGCCGCAATCACCGTATTTCTGATTGCAGCAATAAAGGCTGATGTTGGTGATTGTGGAATATTCGCGCGCGAAGCTGTATTTGATGTTCTCTGAAATCCAATTGTAGAAGGCCCGGGCTTTTGTCAACGAATCAGCTGCGTTTGGTGAAATCTCGGCCGCGAGTTTCCGGATCATGGGCGTGAACTTCACGTGCGGACCTTCCTCGGTGTATTTTTTAACTCCTTCTCCCAACTCGCCAGTTTTGATCTCGTCACTCTTTAAATCGAAATAGATACCATTCCGTTTGTATTCGTAACTGATCTGGAACTTCGTTGGTTGGTCCTTCGCCGCCTTTTGTTCCAAATATACAGAGCGAATTGGGCTCTCATCGTGCGCGAGGTATTGCACCGGCGAGGAACTGCTGATGAGATTAAAATCGGTTTGGAATGGATACGCCCTGGGAATTGGCAGCCAGCCACGAATCATCGCCCCATCCTTCGCCGCGTTTTTTTGAGCGGTAACGGTCATGGTGCACTTGAAATGTGTCGGAAGAACCAGAGGTTTTTTCTGATCAGCCGCTGCGGTTTTCACACGACGTGCGTTGTTCAACATCGCCTCGTGATAGGCTGCTACGTCCTTCGGAGGTTGACGGCGTTCATTGAGATCGGGATGACGCCAGAAAAGATTGCTGACGCTTGTGCCGACATACCTCACTTCACCATCAATCTTCCGATCGTCAAAACGGTGTTCCTTGAGCCAGGCTTCAAATTCGGATCTTGTGAGCCCTTTCACCGCGGCCGACAGCTTCTGATACAATGTTTCTTCCGTGAGCGAGTAGTCCTGCCGCACGCGGTTCATCCACTCGATCTGCCATTCGTATTCTCGTCGGGTGTCTTGTGGCAGACCCTTTTTCTTCAGCGCGTCTGTTAAGAGCTTCGTCGCCTGTTTATATTCACCGCTTCCTTCAAGTTTTCGGGCATTGACCAAAACTGTGTCAGCAGCGATGACCCGGCAGAAAAAACCGATTAAAGAAAATCCGATTAAGAGACGTTGCGTGTAGCCCATGCTCCAAAAGTGATAAGCAAGGAACAGTCACTTTTCGAGGAAATTCCACGAAAAGATCAGGGGAAATTCGGTACAGGAGGACGCGCCCGGAAGCGGGTGTCCCCTTCGAAAAGGATTTTCTTCTTATCGATCGTGAACGTCGTTTTTCCCGCAAGGGACATCACTTCAAGGATTTCAAAGTCGTTCAGATTCCACGCCGCAAGGCTGTGCCGGTAAAAGTGATTCGATTCCCACGAATTGGCGGGAGGACCAATCTTCGTATCCAATTGAAACGAGAGCGTTGGCAATAAGGAGTTCCAGTCGCGATCATTATAGACAATATGTTTCGTAAAATTCCGCTTTATCAAACGCGCGGCTTTCATCTCATCGTTGATCGTATACAGCGGTTCCAAAGGATCTTCATTGCTATGCATCAGGATATACGGCGATCGAAACGTTACGCGAAGCAGCGTCTGATTCGTGAGTGCCCGGATGGCATCAAGCAATGTCGGTGAATTATTCGTCAGAGTGGCAGTGCCGCGGCGGAAAAAATAGAATTCATCAGTAGCACCAGGCATGAAGATCAGCGCTTTCGCCGCCTCATTTTCCTGAAAACTTTCGATCAGGAGAGGAATGCAGTTGAAACGGTTCAGTTCCGTGACATTGGTCTTCAACGGCATTTTTGCCAACGCGGCTTCCCAAGGTTCTAAAGCAACAAGCGAAGCACTGCTGCGAAATAGAAGCATGCCGAGCAACAGGAACTTATAGAGGCTCCCTTTCCCACCGAAACAGAATGAAGCCGTTTTCATCGAATCAAAACGCGAGCTGCACGACCCGCTCCTGAATCTGCTCCGTCCATCGCGCCACGTAACTGAAAATACGATAAATCTGCTCGAGGCGCTCGATCGGCAAAGTTGCAATTCGTTGCGGCGAACCCACGTCCGGCGCCCTTTCCCAAATGGTATTCATCTGCTGCATCTCAGCGAGAAGCTCGTCACGCTTCGCATTAATCTTCTGTTGCAGATGATTCAATTTATCGGTCCAATCCTGCGCTTTCTCGAACATCTGCACCTTGACTAAAGGGGACGTGATCTTGGCTTTCTCAACGATGAATGCGTCGACATCCCGGCACATTTGTCCAACTTCAACAAACAGATCCATGGTGCCCGGCGGAATACGCTGAATGTCTTTGGGCTTGGAACCCGATTCCAATTCCAGCAAATGCAGAAGCCTGTCCCTCGGCTCGCGCAGAACATTGTAAGCGGCATTTAATTCGGCGTAGCGCTTGTTCGCCTGCAATTTCTCCGACTCATTCGCGTTGTGAACTTTGTCCGGATGAACCTCAGCGGAAAATTGTAAGAACTTTCGCTTCAACGCATCGACGTCGAGAGAAGGCCGCCGCGGCTCGTTGAGCAAAGCGAAATTGTCCATGAGAAGATTAACCCCCGATCAGGCGCTGAAACTTTCGCCGCACGAGCAACTCGTCGCAGCATTTGGGTTTTTCACCTTAAATCCGCCATCCTGCAGAGCATCGAGATAGTCCAACTCACTTCCCGTTACGTACAAAGCACTTTTCGGATCGACGACGACCTTGATGCCGGCGCTTTGAACGAGGATATCGCGATTGGCCGGCGAGTCCTGGAGATCCATTTTGTACTGCAACCCGGAACAACCGCCGCCCACAACGGCCACTCGCAAAACGCCATTAGGCCGACCTTGTTTGGTCAGGAGTGACGAAACCTTTTCGGCGGCCGAGGCGGTGACTTTGATCAATCGTTCGTCGCCCACGCGGATATTTGGCTGGGACTGGTTCTGACTTGTTGCAGCTGCAGAAATCATATTGCGCGCAAAAGTTAACGGTAATCGCAGAACGCGTCAATTCGTCCCACGGATTCATTCTGTGTCGTTCGAGCTTTCCTCCGTTGATTCCTTTACCACACGTTTTACCTCTCCCAGTTTCGCATGCGGAGCGCCGCCAGTTCGTTCTAATTCCCTCTCTGCTTCGGCGGAAAATCGCGTCCAGGGTATGGCTTCAAGCCGTCTCTCATCTATCCGTTTACCAGTCGTCTCGCAGATGCCATAGGTTCCGTCGCGAATACGCTTCAGCGCTTGCTCGATTTCGTAAATAGCGTCCTGTTCCGACGACAACATGCTCAAGGCAAAGTCCCGGTCGAAGTTGTCGGTGGCGGCGTCTGCCATGTGAAGGCTGTAACTTGGAGACGTGTTCCGGGCATCGCTCTTTAAATCGCTCCGTGTGTGCAACAGATGGTCGCGCAGTCCGATGAGGCGATTGTAATAAGTCTGCCACTTCCGAGGAACCCGCATAGTTTCCGTCAGATCAGGAACGATTTCCGATGTTTTCGCTTTGGGACGTCGCGAGCCCGCCCCGGTAACCTTGCTTCGCGCTTTCATGGATTAAACTTAGAACATATTCCATCAAGCGCCAGTCACCGCCGCACTCGACGGCGTCAATCGGCTCGAGTAGCTTTGTTCCGTGAGTAATCTTCTCGTTGGCCTTTTATCCGCTCTGGTTGCAACCAATCAACCAGCAGCGGTAAGCAATCTCGTCAAGAAAACGACGGGTGTTTCTGTCGAGGTCGTGAACACCAACGATCCCGTTGATGTGGAGTATCACAAAGTTTTGGCCGAAGACGATGCCGCGCGTGAAGAGGTCGACAAATGGATTCGCGATAGCCAGGCCTTTGCGGAAAAAGGCGCTGGCAGCCCCAACGCGACGTTAAATGCCCGTATTGATCAGCGCTTTGCCGAAGTTAAAAAACAATACGAAGCCTTTCTGACCAAAAATCCAAAACACGCGAAGGCGCGCCTGGCCTACGGAGCGTTCCTCGGCGAGATCGGCGAGGAATGGGAAGGCGCCCAGGAAATGGAGAAAGCCCGCGAACTTGATCCGACGAACCCTGCGGCATGGAACAACCTGGCCAATTATTACGGACATCGCAGTCCCGTAAAAAAGTCGTTTGAGTATTACGCTAAGGCGATTGAACTCGATCCAAACGAGCCGGTATATCGCTGGAACTTTGCGACCACCGTTTACCTTTTCCGCAAAGACGCGATGGAATTTTACAAAATCAACGAGCAGCAGGTCTTCGACAAGGCGCTCGATCTGTATCGCCAGGCAATAAAGCTTGATCCATCGAACTTCATTCTCGCGACGGATTATGCGGAAAGTTTTTACGGCACGAAACCACCACGCTACGAAGATGGATTGGTTGCATGGACAAATGCATTAAACGTCGCCCATGACGAAGTGGAACGGCAAGGCGTCCACACACATTTTGCGCGCATTAAAATAAACCTTGGTCGTTTCGACGAAGCGCGAAAGCACCTTGATCAGGTAACCAACGAGATGTATCTGCACCTCAAGCAGACGCTCACGAAAAACCTGGAGAAGAAAGAGCACCCTTCTTCCACCAACGCTCCCGCTGCATCTGCGAACTAGTAAATCCTCACAAGACCGAGGCACCAAGTTTCACCCGCCCGCTTTCTCACTCTCTCGCCTGACGCCTCAAACGCCTATTTGCCAAACGTCTTCAGCAACTTGTCGTGAATCCCCCCGAAACCGCCATTGCTGAATACACAGATGACATCCCCGCCGGACGCTTGTTTCTTCATATGCGCAACAATCGCGTCTGCATCAGGCAGATAAGCCGTTGGCTTTCCAGTCGCCTGAATGTCACACATCAGTTTTTCAGGATTTAAACGTTCGCCCGGCGCCAGCAATTCCAGGCGCGCGACCTGTGCGACAATCACCCCATCTGCATCGGCAAAAGCAGAGACCAGTTCGTTCTGGAATACATTTCGTCTCGTTGTATTGCTACGCGGCTCGAAAATCGCCCAAATTTTTTGGCTCGGATACTTGATCCGCAGTGCACGCAATGTCTCTCGGATCGCTGTCGGGTGATGTCCAAAATCATCAATCACGGTGACGCCGCCAGAAATCCCGCGGATTTCCATCCGTCGCTTAATTCCTTTAAAGGTATCAAACGCCGATTGGATTTGTTTGTTCGACAGGCCACAGTGTTTGGCGGCTGCCACGACAGCGAGCGCATTCCGGACATTGAGTTCGCCGACGAGATTGATGTGAAACTGAAAGCTCGGAATTTCAAACGTAGTAGCCGTCGGACCAAAACGAAGATTGAACGCCTGCACCGCATTTTCAGCACCCAGACCAAACCGTTTTACCGGACAAAAGTTCACATTCATCAACGGCGCAAGATTGGCGTCGTCGCCATTCCCCAACAGCAAACCGTTGCGAGGAATCAGCCGGATGAAATAGCGAAACGATTTCTGAATCGCTTCGAGATTGTCGAAAATATCAGCGTGGTCGAACTCAAGGTTATTAATGATGGCGACTTCTGGAAGGTAATGAACGAATTTGCTGCGCTTGTCGAAAAAGGCGGTGTCGTATTCGTCGCCCTCAATGATGAACCATTCACTATCGGTAAAACGCGCGCCCTGCCCCATGTTGGTCGGAATACCACCAATCAGGTAACTGGGATTCAATCCGTTATGCTCGAAGACCCATGTGAGCAATGAAGTCGTCGTTGTCTTGCCATGTGTGCCGCAGACCACGAGTGAGCGTTTACCGCGGATAAAAAATTCCTTCAGCAATTCCGGCAGCGAACAATAACGGAGCTTATGTTCCAAAACCGCTTCGGCTTCGACGTTCCCGCGTGAAATAGCATTCCCGATCACGACGAGATCAGGTTTGTGTGCAAGATTCTTCTCTCCAAACACCGGCGTGACTTCGATCTTTCGTTCTGCAAGGAACGTGGACATCGGTGGATAGACATCCTTATCCGAGCCCGTCACATGAAAGCCCTTTTCCTTCATCGCGGCGGCCACAGATGCCATCGCCGTGCCGCAAATACCCACAAAATGAACTGATTTGATCTCAGAAGAAAACATCGACGCGCAATATGCGCGAAAGCGTCTTCGTTACAAAATAAAAAATGGCATGACGACAAATAGCATCCTGTTCGCTTAAAAGCGGCAGAGGCATCGACACGTGAGCACGTAATTCCCGTATGAGGTCCAACTTTCGCTTGCCTGCCTGTAGCATGCTGGCAAAGCTCTGGCATGAAGCTCCGTATGTTCCTGCTCGTAACGCTGCTACTCTTGCTGCCGGTTATTGGCTCCGCCGAGAACAAATCCACCGCGCAGGCCGGCTGGGCCGAAGTGGATATCACACCGCCCCTCGGTCTCGTTATGGGCGGACGCGGACTCACCGAAACCGCGGGCAAAAAGGTTCTCGATCCATTAATGGCGCAGGTTCTTTACCTCAAAGATGCCAATGGCACCGGCTTCGTTCTGGTTTCCTTCGACCTCGTTGGCATTTCCCACGAGCTCAGCGACCGCATTCGCCTGGAGATCGTTCACGAACTTGGTGTCGAATGGAACCTTGTGCTTCTTAACGTGTCTCACACTCACAGCGGGCCGTTGATGATTCGTTCCGTCCTCGCTGCCGGAGGCCCTCTTCGTTCAAACGAGGTCGAGTATCAGGAAAGCCTTGTTGATAAAATTGTGTCAGCGACACGCTCGGCCGCGAAATCCATGTCTCCTGTGAAAGCCGAAGTTTTCGCTGGCAAATCGCGCATCGCGATGAATCGCCGCGGCACCAATAAAAAAGGCGAAGCCGCGATGGTTCCAGCGCCGAACAAACCGATCGACGAAAATCTTTGGGTTCTGAAACTCACGCCTGAAGACGGCAAGGCGCCCGCCGTTATTTTCTCGCAGGCTTGTCATCCCGTCATCGTTTACGGCTACGCCGGCTCGGGTATCTCTGCTGATTTTCCTGGAGTAGCCCGCAACGTCATTCGCGAGACCCTCGGCGGGAAAAATGGAAAGATTCACACACAATTTGTGCAGGGCCTCGCAGGTGATGTCCGTCCCCGCGTTCTTGCCGACGTGGAGAAAAATCATTTCCGTGTTTCAAAGCCCGGAGACGAAGTGACCGCCGGCACCGAACTCGCCAATGACGTCCTCTCCGCGTTGAAAACAAAGTCCACTGAGTTGAAGCTGAACTTCGCCTGCGCATCCGATCGTCCGCTGTTCCCGAAAGGCCAACTTCCGCCGCGAACTCTTTACGAAGAAATGGCGAAAAAGGGAAAGGCACCCGTGGCCGAATATTGGCTTCAGCGCTATGACACGAACATAGGTTTTTCCAAAGGCGATCCGTGGGCTGTCGGCGTCATTCGCCTCGCCGATAACCAATGGATTGTTCATCTCGCTGGTGAACCTTGCGTGGAATGGCGGGCAAAATTCTCCCAATGGATGAAGGGCAGGAAGTTCGTTCCGTTCGGCTATAGTCAGGAATCAATTACCTATTTGCCCACTGAAGAAATGTTACCCGAGGGCGGATATGAAGTAGACGAATGCAATCATGCGCGAGCCAGCTCCCCTGCCCGGTTCGGATCCGGTCTCAACGAGGCGATGCACCAGAGCATCGTCCGCCAATTGTCTTTCATTGAAACGAAAGTAAAGTAGGACGTGAGTCCAAAATGTGAAACTTGATATGTGACGCGTAAACCAGTCCCCCCGGAAAGGATTAATATGGCAAAGACCGAGGTAATGGAAACTGAGCTGGCCGATAAGGAATGCGTTCCTTGCAAAGGTGGAACGCCGGCGCTCAAAGGCAGCAAACTTAAAGAACTTTCAACGCAACTCAGCAAAGGCTGGAAAGTCGTTGAGGAACATCACCTGGAAAAACAGTTTAAGTTCAAAGATTTTCGTCAGGCGCTCGATTTTACAAACGAAGTCGGCGAACTAGCGGAGGAACAAAACCATCATCCTGATATCTACCTTGCCTGGGGCGAAGTGAAACTCACCCTTTGGACCCACAAAATCGATGGTCTGACAGAAAGCGATTTCGTCTTCGCGGCAAAGGTCGACCAAATTCGAAAATAACCAGTTTCCGAAAGCTGCCGGGAAAGGAAGCAGGAAGGTCAGCGTCTGCAGGCGTGACCGCAATAATTAGTGCTTGCGGCTGGTGGTATCCACCCGCTGACGCGCTGGTTCTTCGCGTTTACCGAAGGCAGCAACGTAAAGGGCTGGACCAAAGCAAATCAAAATTCCAAGCGGGACACAAATAAGTCCCCAGTAATTCGAATCCATATCGGGCAATATCCTAATTCTCGTAC
>CBHWET010000178.1:0-9522 GCA_966112985.1 uncultured bacterium
ACGACCTGCGGATTGGTCTCGCCTCGCTTCCATCCCGGGTAAAGCATCCATGAATCAAACGCCGTTCCGATGACAGCATCGCGTTGGATCAGAATCTTGATTTGTTCGTCGGCGAGTTGCCGGTCGCCCGGCACAAGCGCGCGGCAATTATGGTGACTGGCCATAATTTGACCTTCGAAGACTTCCATCGCGTTGAAAAACGATTGATCCGAGAGATGAGTGACATCAAGAATCATTTCGACTCTCTGAAACTCTTTGAGCAGCCGAACTCCATTTTTACTTAGTGGGCCATTTGTTGACGTGCCATGCGCATATTGGCTGCGTCCATAATGGACCGGGCCGACCGCACGTAAGCCATCGTTCCACCAGCTTTCAACCTGTTCAGGACGGACGATGGGATCGGCTCCTTCCATGCCGAGGATGACTCCCAGCGGCGTTGTCGCTGAATCCTTCTGCCAAGCCTCCCAATGCGCCTTTAGTTCTAATCGTGTTCTTATAATTCGCAAATGTCCTTCGGTTTCGAGCAAACGATAATAGGCGAGCTGGCCCTGAGCGTGGGAATACGCAATTCGTTGTTCGGTATAGTCGAGGTCTACACGTTTAGATGGAACACGTGGCAATTTGTCTGGTCCACTCCGGGCAAGAAGTGTCGCAACACACAGTGGAACATTGGCGCTCCGCAGTTCGGGAAAGCTGACAGTATTACGACCACGCGAAAGTTCGTCGGTCATCCCCGATTCCGCCTTCCGAATTTCGGGAATCGAGTGAAGCAGATCGCGATTGAAATACATCGCACTCCACGCGAGATCGAGATGAGCGTCAATGAGAGGTCTCATGGGAGTCATTTGTTGCCTCGCGTCAATTCCCGTAAAACTTCGTCTGTGACCGATAAGGTTTTCTCAATATCGGCGTCAGTGTGCGCAAAGCTAATGCTACCTTGTTTAGCCATTACCGGAAAATGATAAATACCACGCTCAATAAGTCCCCGCCGATACTTCATATCGAAGTCGGCGTTGTGATGTTCAAGAACGTCCCACCAGTCTTTCGGCTCCTTACCTGTAAAATAAACGCAGCTCGCGCTTGCGATGCGGGAGATAACGACGGGGACTTTATAACAGCTAAAAAGTTCACGCTGGCCAATTTCAAGCTTTTCGGCCAGCCGCTCGAGATGACCGTATACATCCAATTTTGGATCCATCAATTTCTTCAGACAGGCAATCGCAGCGACAACGGGAACGGGATGGCAATTGTAAGTTCCTGCAACCAGGACACGCTTACTCAAATCACTCGTCGTGGCGAGATCCATGTACGCAGCCTTGCCGGCAAGTGCGGCGATAGGAAATCCGTTCGCAAATGCTTTTCCGAATGTGCAAAGATCTCCAGTAACTCCAGCAATTGCCTGGAAGCCACCAAGGCTGGCACGAAAACCTGTCTTCACTTCATCAAAGATCAAAAGGAAACCGTAGCGGTCAGCTATTTCTCGTAATCCCTTCAGGTATCCCGGTTGGGGTTTTATCACCCCAATATTTTGCAGCACCGGCTCAGTAATGAGCGCTGCGATAGAATGCTTTTTGGCGACATGTTCGACCGCTGCGAGATCGTTGAAAGGCACAGAATGAGTTAAAGGCCGCTCTTCAGGCGGAATACCGGCGGTGATGGGAATGCCAGGGTATTCATCGCCGACAGTACGTCGGCCGCCAAGTTGTTCGCGACTGCTCATTAGATTAGTTGCGACCGCATTGTGGTGACCATTGTAGCCGCCTTGCATTTTGATCAGGTGCGAACGCCCCGTCCAGGCCCGAGCGACCCGGATTGCTTGAGACGTAGCTTCCGAACCCGTGTTGAAAAACTGTACTTTGTCGACGTACGGAACTGCTTTCAAAAACAAGCTCGCCAGTTCTCCTTCTTCGCGCGTGGGACCACTACCGTAATTAGATAGATTATCCCGCATCGCCTGAATGACTGCTGCTATCTGATCATCATCGTTGTGGCCGAGAAGGTACGGTGCGAAGCCAGCGTGATAATCGATGTACTCGTTTCCATCTATATCCCACAAGCGGGAACCCTTCGCCCGCGCAAACGCAATGACAGGATCTGCTTTGCGATTGAGCGACGCCAATCCACCTGGGATCAGCTTTGAATTTTTGTTCAACAACTCTTGGGATTTTGGCCAGTTCATTTCACAGTTTTGGTCACGTTGTCCGAAGGAAAAACAAAGTTGTCACTTTCAAGATTCGAGATCGGCTTGACGAAGAACAACAGAACGGCGGTAGCTACCAGACTTGCCGCCGAAAATTGGAATATCGTATTTACGTCGACATGAGCGTCTCGCAATGCACCACCGGCATATATGGTCACGCCTCCAGTCAAGCACGCGAACAGATTAAGTATTCCATAGCCGGTGGCACGATATCGCGAGTCGCAGACGAGGCACAAAATCGGCATCATATTCACATCAGCAAAGGATCGCATAAGCCCGTAAAGCATCAATCCGCCGATTGCAACCCACAGCATATTGGTATTCGCAGCCAACAAAATTCCGGGTGCAGCAATACAGAGCCCCAGTGCAGTGATAGTAATTCTGCGACGTTCTCCATGAAGGCTCCATCGATCGGTAAGGGCTCCGCCCAGAATCACTCCGACGAGTGCAGCTCCTTGTAAATAACCGGTCGCCGAAAAGCCTGCCGCACCCTGGCCCAAGCCAAAGTGTTCCTTGAAATAGGTCGGCATCCACCCGGCAACACCCCATCCGACGAGCCCCAACAAACCCCAAAAGGTCAACGCCAACCAAAACGATCCGCGACTGAACAAACTTTTCAAAGCGGGAATGAAACTAGCCTGCATGGTCACTCCAGAAGAACCTGGGATTGAAGAATGCTCGCGAGGTGCATCGCGCAACGCGACGATAAGAATCACGGAATAAGCCACACCAATGAGCCCAAACAGGTTAAAAGCATAAGACCATCCGTGCCGTTCAGCGAGCCATCCACCGAGCCCTCCCAGGCCAGAACCGACGAAGACACCACTCACATGGACCCCATTTGCCAGAGAACGCGTAGGGCCATGATGATAATCCATGATAAGCGCCATGCCGGCGGGAATATAAAATGCCTCACTTACCCCCATGATGGCCCGCGCAAACAAAAGCTGATCAAATGTTTTTGCGTGGCCGGTCAGCCACGTAATCGCCGACCATGCAAATAAACTGCCAATGATCACCTTGCGACGGCTGAAACGGTCGGCAAGAAATCCGGCAAATGGACTGAGAATCCCGTAAACCCATAGGAAAATGGACGTGAGCAGACCGAATTGCGCATCACTCATCGGGATCGCGTCCGTCACCGATGTTCGCATTGTGGTGAGGATGATACGGTCGAGATAGTTCAATAAGGCAACAACCCAAAGCAAGGCCACACAAAGCCACGCCTGCGTCATGGGAGCTTTGTTGTGCATCATCTTGTCAGGCGCAACAGGCCGTTCGCCGCCCCGATTCGTGCGTCGGCTTCGGGATTGTTTAAGAGAGCCCGAAGGACTGGCACGATTTCCCTTCTTCCCAGCAATCCAGAAACGATCCCCAGTTCAAGTTGTTCATTCGCTTTACCCTTAGCGTACGCGATGATCTCATTTTCCAGATCGGCAACTGATTCGTCCTTCAAATGCAACAGCAACGCGGTAATCAAATAAATACGCGCGATTGAATCGGGTGCCTCGTGTTTCAGCTGTGCGCGTATTTTTGAGATCGATTCTGGAAGGAGCTGTTTCAGTCGGCCAAGAGCAAATGCTGCCCTTAGCCGCGCGACGGGATCACTGGAAGTTAATAATTGGACTAACCGCGCTTCATCAATGCTGCGTTCCGATTCATTGCTCGACAGCACCTGAAGCCAACACGGAAATGGTGCGGTTGCATCGTCCGCGGTCTTGAGCCATTGCGCAATGAACTCCCGATCCGAACGACTGGCAGCATCCAATTTACCGAGGCTTTCCGCAGCTGATATCCGATCAATCGCGAGCGGGTCCATCATGGCCTGTCGAATCCTTTGTATATAGTCGTCGCGCTCAGCACCATTCGTAGCACGAGCGAGAACACGCCAAACACCAATTCGATACGGCGGTGTTGCCGTAGCAGCTTCGTCACGAAACAGGTCAACAATTTTTGTCGACTCGCCGTTATCGAGCAAACCTTCCGCGGCGTGAATACGGAGCCATTTGCTGTTGGTAGCCATTTCGTGCTGAAGGATCGAAATCAATTGTGCTCGGTTCGCTTTCATCTCGGTTCGTGTGACGCACCCCGCCAAAAGCATTAAGACAAGTGCCGTAGGTAAAAGGGTTTTGCCGGTGCGTTGCATGTCACGCAACACTCCTCGCTGGAACCGGTCCAAGCGTTTCGCCATTTGACCAGCTCAACGGCATAATCACCTCCTCCAAACTGTTCAGCGGTTTTTCGTGTCTTCGAATCTGCTCCAAGAGCCTCACAGCATTCCGTCCAAGCTCCTCTTCATCGACCGTCACCGCAGCCAATCGACGAGTAAGCGCCCCTTCACGCCATGTGCCACCAAAACTTATGACCGAGATTTCTTCGGGAACTCGAACACCCATTTGAGCTAAGATGAGATAAACGAGCTCGGCCTCGGAATCAAAAGGACAGAAAATCGCAGTAGGCGGACTTCCGTTGCGAAGCACTTCGCTGAGATTCTCTTTGAGGAATTGCTCGTGTTCGATCGTCACCTTCTCCGAATCATCGTAACGAACAAACTCAGGAGGCAACTCGCCACCATTTTGCGTCAACCCTTCCCGCAAACCATGCTCATATTGCATCCCGAGACCCGCACGCTGAAACGCAAAAAACGCAGCCCGGCGATGTCCGTGTTTCAACATCGCTCGCGCTGCCATTTTTCCGACTTCAAGTGCAGAAAACGAGACCAACGGAGCCTGGATCCCTTCCACGCGACGATGACAAAAAACGATAGGAATACCGCGTTCATGTAACGGACGCAATTGATGAGCAGGCGTCGTTGGACTTGTGGTCGGGACGATGGCAACTCCTGCGATTTTTTTATCGATCAATTGCAAAAGGGCATCAGCCTGACGAAACGGATCGTTATCTGTATCGCAAACAATCACTTGATTGTGACCCTGCGCAGAAGCCGAATGAAATCCGCGCTGAAGGGACGGATAAAAACCGCCGCGCGTGTCAGGAATCACAAGAGCAAAAATATCCAACCCACTTTTGAGCCGTTCCATCGCTGACTCATGAACGAACGTCCCACTCCCCCGCACGCGTCGAATCAACCCGCTACGTTCCAATTCCGACAACGCATGTCGCACCGTGTTGCGCGACATTTCCGCGGAACTGGCTAAAGCCAACTCAGTCGGCAACGCATCGCCAGGCTTCAAACGGCCCGCGCTCAATTCTCTTAAAAGATATGCGCGCAAACGCTCGTGCTTGGCACCACCCGATGATGTTACTGATTCCTCTATGCCGGCTGGAAACATAGTTGTATGAACTTTATAGAACAACTTGTATTCCACTATTACCTTATAATATCAAGCTTATAATTTATATTTTGCTTGATTTAGGACCCAGATTGGACCTGAATGTTAAAAAACAAGTTGTCGGAACATTAAAGAACCTATCTGATACATTCGAATGAACGACGAGCCGACAGGTTACTCTTTATCCCGACAAGTAAACCCGCGAATCAAGGGGCTTTTCTTAAAGAACCTCGGCGACTTCCAAACCGAATTAGCGCGAGTCGTCGCTGGTTTTGTCCCTACTTTTGGCTTGTGGAGGCAACGAAAAGAAATCCCTGCGCTTGTTTTTCGATCCTTGCGCCGAGTTCAAGACCTTCGTCAGCGCGGTCGCGAACTTGGCGTTTCATTTGAAGAGATGCACTTCAGCGGGAATGTCGCCGGTCGGCCGATCATCGAGGATCTCTGCTCGACCTCGCACACCGCCGATTTATTGCAAGCGGCAATGATCGAAGTACATAGTGCATTGGTCGTCGCGATAGACGAATACTTAAAACAGAATGAAGGAGTATATGACCTGCCAAGCGTGGCGCTGCTTGAGGCCGACCGTGAAGAGCTGAAGACACAAATCACCTGGGCACAAACGGCACTTCGCGAACTTCAAGTCGAAACAGCTATCACTGCTGATGAACGTTTTGTCTGCCGCATCAAAACACTTTGCGCAGATTTGCCCAAAATCTTGCGCGAACACAACACGCGGGGGAGTGTCCCATTGAAAACAGCGCGCAGGATTGGTGTTTTGCCATTTGCGGATGCCAAACTGCCGGTTGGATTTCATCATCTCGAATTCGGTCCGGAACCGCTGCCTGATAACCCTACGTATCGCGATTGTGAGCGCTATCATGCGGTGAATTTCTTACAGGAAGTACAAGCAGCAGATTCATGTGCGTCCATGCTGTTCGAAGCGCCGGATATGCCATGGGATTTCTTTTTGGATTTAAGCAGGCACATGTGGGACGAAGCTCGGCACGCCATGTTTGGAGAAGCGAAACTTCTTGAATTGAGAACCGATGCCGCAACCGCCGGTCTCTCAACGAAAGCCTATGCGATGCGCCAAACACTGACGCCGCTTGACCGCTACGCGGCACTTTCAACTCAAGAAGCAGATGCCTTTCCCGGCAAACATGTCGGCTTAAAGGACGCGATTACAAATAACGACGCCCTGAGCGCCAAAGCCTGGAGTTACGACATTGCTGATGAAACACAGCATCTGCGCTTTGGAACCAAATGGATCCCAATTATGATCGAGAAGACCGATGAACCTCGCAGCTATGAGCAGGTGAAGGATGATGCATGCAACTGGCGCGTAAGTGTTCTCGCAGAAGTTTATAAGCCCGCCGCAGCAACCCTCAGAAAATGATTCTTCGCGACGACGTGGTTTCAGACTTGGGCGCCTTGCCAACACCCGCGCTGGTGATTGATGCGGCCACGGCGCAGAAAAATATTCAGACCATGGCCACGTACGTTTCCGCCAACCGTCTGGCTCTCCGTCCGCACACCAAAACACACAAAAATCGCTTTATCGCCGGTTTACAAATGGAAGCGGGAGCGATTGGGCTGACCGTGGCCAAAGTTGGTGAGGGCATTGCATTACACGAAAGCGCCAGGGACTTGTTAATGGCTTATCCAGCCGTCGACAAGTTTCGCTGCGAAGGCTTGGCCGAATTGGCAAAAAGGAACACTGTTCGCGTTGTCGTTGACAGCCTGACAGGTGTTGACGCGTTAAAAGCTGCCGCAAAAGCCGCCGGTAGCACGATCGGGATTGTCGTCGAGATCGATGTGGGTATGGGACGCACAGGCGTCGCGTCTCCCGAGGAATCGCTCGCCCTGGCCCAGGCAGTCAGTGTTTCTAAACATCTTCAACTGGATGGGATTCTCTGTTACCCGGGGCACATATGGGACGCGATCGACCAACAGGCAACACCAATTGCAGCCGTTTCCTCGAGGCTGCAGGAGGCGCTGGATCTTTGGGCACGACACGGGCTCCAGGCGAAGGTCGTTTCCGGCGGTTCGACGCCAACCGCTTTTCAATCCCATCTGGTGAAACAATATACGGAAATCCGGCCCGGCACTTATGTCTTCAACGACATGAACACCGTCCGCGGTGGCTTCTGCACGCTGGATCAATGCGCAGCACGCATCGTGTGCACTGTGGTCAGCACAGCGGTAAAAGATCAGATCGTAATAGATGGAGGAACCAAGACGTTCACGAGTGACCTTTGCCTGCCCGCAAAAGAAAGCGGACACGGTTACATGGTTGAATATCCGGAAGCAAAGGTCACGCGGCTGAGCGAAGAACACGGGCAGGTGGACGTTTCACAATGTGAAAGACGCCCCAAAACAGGCGAACGCGTTTCAGTGATTCCCAATCACATTTGTCCATGCGTGAATTTACAGGATTCGATTTGGTGGCGTGAAGCGAATGGCTCGCTGCACAGGATCAACGTAGATGGCCGAGGAAAACTTTCATGATTGTTGATGTCCATAGTCACGCCTGGCGATACCCGGGCGATTTCACTGAAGATTTTTCACGTCAGGCGCGTCGGGCGCGCGCCGGCATGGAAGTAGATTTGACGGTTCGTTACGAAGACTATCGCGCCAGTGCGCCGCCAGAGACAAAAACAATTGTTTTCGGAGGCAAAGCGAAACTGAGTGGCACCTGGGTGGACGATCGTTACGTCGCTGATTATGTCGCGGCACATGCAGACACACTGATTGGTTTTCTGTGTGTCGACCCTACGCAGAACGACTGGCAACGAGAGATGGAATTTGGACATCAGGAACTTGGGTTGCGAGGAATCAAGCTGCTCCCGATGTATGCCGGCTTTCGGCCTGACGACAACGCCCTCGATCCGCTTTGGCGCTATGCCTCGAAGCATAAACTGCCGGTGCTGTTGCACACGGGGACAACGTTCATTTCTCAAGCACCGCTCGAATGCACCCTGCCCCGTCACCTCGATGCTGTAGCCATTCGTTTTCCGGACGTGAAAATCATCATGGCCCACCTAGGTCACCCTTACGAAGGCGAATGCATCGTCACGATTCGCAAGCACCCGAACGTCTACGCAGATATCAGCGCACTGCATTATCGTCCATTTCAACTCTTTCACAGCCTGATGCTGGTGCAGGAATATGGAGTCTGGAACAAAGTCTTATTCGGCACGGATTACCCGTTCACGACAGTCAACGCCACGATCGATGGCTTGCGTAAGCTGAATAATTTCACGCAGGGAACTGGCCTTCCCAAATTGAACGAGAAGGCCATCGAGGAAATGATCTACCGCGATACACTCACGGTTCTTGGATTGAACGCGAAATGAGCAATAACGCACAGACCGATTCTGTTGCTGTCGTCGGACTTGGGCTTTTGGGCCGCGGCATCGCAGCGTGTTTTCTCGCGCACGGATTTCATGTGATTGCAATCGATCGCACTGAACAACAGCACGTCGAGGCCAGGAAGCAGTTGCAGGTGATGATGGACGAACTCGTAACGCTTGGCGGCTTTGATCCATCGCTTCTCGACGGATGGAACAAGCGTTACACCGCTACTTCAAGCTTTGAACTCGTAAAGACTTGTTCGTTCGTAGTTGAGAGTGTGACTGAAGATGTCACTGCAAAGGAATCCGTCTTTGACGCGCTGGAATCACATCTTCCTCCTTCCATCGTCATCGCCACAAACACTTCAGCGATTCCCATCAGTCAATTACAACAACGCCGCAAATTTCCAGCACGCTTTGTGGGAATGCACTGGGCAGAACCTGCGCACGCGACGCGCTTTATGGAACTGATTCGCGGCACGAAAACTTCGACTCTGACATTGGATATCGCTTCCGCTATGGCACGGCGCCTGGGGAAGGAGCCGTGTATCTGTCAGAAAGATATTCCCGGGTTCATCGTGAACCGGATCGGTTATGCGATGTATCGCGAGGCGTTGAACATCCTGCAATCAGGTGCAGCTGACGCGGAGACCATCGATACAGCCATGCGCAATGC
>CBHWET010000179.1:0-9499 GCA_966112985.1 uncultured bacterium
ATCGTTAATTAATTTCAGTAAACGCATGCCGTTCGCATGCATCGTTTGCAGGAGGCTGTTGGTATCTGAATCCAGTGCGCCACGCTTTGTCTGAAGAATGGTTTCCAAAGGCGCAATGAGTAGAGTCAGCGGCGTGCGGAGTTCATGGCTCATATTGGCGAAGAACCGGCTTTTCACACGATCCAACTCAACGAGTTTCCGGTTACCTTCCTCCAACTGACGCCGATTAACGTCCAACTCATGTCTCAAGGCGAACTCACGAAAACGCAGTTTGTTCTTAAAATAACTGCTTACGATGACTACTACCGACGTCAACACCAGGAAGTACACATTGTTGACGAGATATTTTGACTCAAACTGCGAACGCTGCAGCACCCCCGCGCCGACGTACATGAGGATGACAATCAGTGCTGAGAGCAAGTTTTCCTGGTGCGTTAAAGGCAGAATTAAACCAATCGCCAACACGACAAGATTTAAGCCCGCGTAATACGGAGACAGCGGATCCTGCGCCGCATAAATCATCCACGCGATGAACAACGCCGGAAGCAAATACCACGTCATGCCGAGAACCCGGTAATGCTTTCGTCCGAACGGAGTAAAGAGAAGCGCCAGTACAACCGCGACCAATGCCGAGCACAACAACCGTGCCTGGAAAAAGCTCCATACTTTGTGCTTGTAAACGAACGTATCCAGCACGAAGCCGGCCGGCATCATGATAATTGCAAGGACTGCTCCAACTTTTGAATTAGAGATCCTCACCTGCCGATCATACTCGGCGAATTCCTGCTGGAGCTCTTTGGAGTTCAAGGCGACGTCTGAGGCTTGCGAACCTCAATGAAGATATTCGAGCCGGTCTTTTCGGATCTTACCGTATACGAACCTGGTTCGGCCTGATCGGGCCGCAACGTCTCGAATTGATGCGCATTTCGATAAACCAGATGCCACTCGAAGATATATTCCATTGTATTGCGAATCGGGTTCGAAGCATCGACGTTTGTCGCTACCAAAAGTCCACCAGGTGCGAGCAGGTCGTAGAAAATACTCATCAGCCGTTTACAAATGCGATCATTCAGATAGTCAAAGAGCCCAGCGCAATAGATAAAATCGTACTCGTTCCCGCCAGGTTGCGGCTTTGAATATTCTTTCAATATCTGGTGAACCGATTTTTTGATCATGTTGATCTGGGTGATCCGGCGGCTCTTCATCTTGATTTCGTCGAGCAATTTCCCCGTGTGGGCGATGGTCTCATCGTTAAAATCAAGAAGCGTCAGATTCGAACGATCTGACAAATCCTCGTGCATCAGAAAATTCTGAATCTCTTTAGCCGGCCCGCAGCCGAGATTTAAAACGCGGCAAGTTCGTCCGAGGCGGGTGCAGCGGCGAGTCTCTTCAACCAACCGATCAGTCAGGTAAACAACGCGGTTTCGATGGCCTTCCGCCGGCGCCTGCAATAAAATGTAAACGTTCAGTAACTTTGCGAAAAGTGAACTGCCCTCCACCGGATCACGCAAAATCATGTTCACCATCTCGTAATCACCGGCATATCCGAGAGGCTTCTGATAAATTCGATACATGAACGGCGAACAAAGCAGCAGCGGATGCAATTGCCGTTTCACATACATCCGGTGAACCGGTTGCAGGTCCTGCGCAATCGTGCCTGCAGCCTTTTCAAAGCGCTCGAAGAGTGAATCGACTGTGGGGACCATGGGCGACTGCAGTTCGCCAATAACTTCGCGCTCCATTTGGGGACGACTGCCAGTTGATTGGGAACGCACTCCAAGCTCCACCTGCTCCAGCCAGCGTCGAAGATCGGCCAGCAATGTCTGCATATCCGCGACCACCACCTTGAAATCCGGCGTCACGCGATAAATCTTTTCCCACTCTTTGAGGAAATCGTTGAACTCCTCCTGCAGCCGCTCCGGCTGCGAGATCGGCGCAAAAAGATCTACATCCAGCCAGTTATCATCCAGCGTCGCCTCGCATACCAACACGATACCTGTGTTCACGAGGTTGCTGACAACGGCACGGCCCGAGTAGACCATGCGCTCGTTCATGATGATTTTGAATTCCTGGAGAACTTCCGATAACTGAAGAATGCTGTACGGATTATAAACCTCAAACACCACGAGATAGCGGGTCATCCGCAACGGCGTGGCCCGGATCTCAACACCCTGGCTATTGCGACAAACGATAAAGCTGTTCTTTTCGCCTGTCTGGAGTCTGGTTGCGGTTTCTTCCATTGAATTATATCTGGGTTTGCTGATTTCGTTGTTGCTCGAGAAACTTTGTCCGAAATCCAATCTTTGCCACGGGAGTTGCAGGTCAGGTGCAACATCTTCCCACGCCCTTAGCATACAACACCCCGTTAGCACTTTCATCTAATCGCAAAAAAACAATCTTGGACAGCATTTTTAGGGGAAACCCTGACCTGCTGTTGATCATGGGACAGGGGCACCTAAAAATCCATTAAGAACTTCGAATCGTTGATACTTAATGATTTGCGTTGAAAGCCAGTTTCAGACACTATGCCGACCGTTCGCGGCTGACCCCTACAACCAACCGGTCGCAAACGCCGTCCATGCACCATCAAACGTCCAAATCCATCGTTCCTTCTATCACGTCCAAACTTTTGCATTCGGTACTCGTCGCCTTGTTGCTCGGAGTGTCGCAAGTCGTCACTCCAGATGCCACGGCTGTCGCCTTCCGAATGCCGAATCAAGATCCGGAAGGTATCGCGCGCGGCAATGCTTTCGCTGCCACAGCAGATAATCCATCCGCCATTTACTATAATCCCGCTGGCATCACCCAACTCGAAGGCCAGACCATCAGCGCGGGAATGTATCTCGTTTCAGCTGACACCGAATATACCTCGCCGACTGGCGCTAAGGCTCACACCGATTCGAAATTCCAGCCGGTACCACAGCTTTATTACGTCTATTCGCCAACAAATTGCCCACTATCATTTGGTCTCGGCGTTTATGCGCCCTACGGATTGTCTCTCGATTGGGGCACGGCACCGTTTCGCACCCTTGCAGAGAATGGAAAGCTACTTTATGCCACCGTCAATCCCGTGATTGCCTGGCAAGTTCATCGCACACTCTCCATCGGCATTGGCCCCACGATCAATTATGCCGAAGCCGAACTCGAACGCGGCATGGGCATCGTTCCGAACGATCATTTTCGCTTCGATGGGCATGGCGCCGATTACGGTTTCAATGCCGGATTACTATGGCAACCGCACAATCAATGGTCCTTCGGCGTAAATTACCGGTATATGACAGAAATCAATTTCCGTGGTGATTCGGAAGCTGCACCGTTGTTCCCTGAACGCGGCTCGAGCGCTTCAATCCCCTTTCCGCAATTTGTCGTTGCAGGCGTATCGTTCCGTCCAACGGAAAAGTGGAATGTCGAGTTCGATGTCGATTGGACTGATTGGGATAGTGTGAACACCGTTGAATTCAAGAACACTTCGTTCGGCAACATTCCGTTCGTGTTCAATTACACTTCGAGTTTCATGTATGAGTTCGGTGTAACGCGCAAATTGCCGAAAGGCTATTGGGCGAGCATTGGCTATTTCTTCAGTGAAAACTCAAGCCCGGACAAGAACTTCAATCCGATTGTTCCAGACGGCGATCTGCACCTCGGCAGTGTTGGTTTCGGTCACAAAGGCAGGCGCTGGGACTTAGCGATCGCTTATCATTTCGCCTCCAATGGCAGCGGACGCGTCGTGAAAGGCAGCATTCCCGCTGGCCTCGCTGACGGAACGTACAAAACGTTCAATCAAGCCGTAAACGTGTCGGCGGCATTCAAGTTCTAGCCTGTCTCGCTGAAGTTTCAGGCGTGCGATAGCGATTCAGACTATCGCACGTCATTCCAGGAGCGGTGGCCCAAGAATATCCATGCCATGGCTGTGGAAGAGCATACTAACCGTTTTCTTCTGCTTGTCTGTGTAACTGTTTTTCACAACGTCATCACGTGTTGGCAAACCTTTCGCCATACTGACGGCGCGAAAAAATTCCTCCATTTTGCCTGCAGGCTGATAGACGTTGATGATTTTGCCGGGTTGCTCACTCACGCATACCCAAACATGTGGGACATTGCGCGGAATGAAAACACTCTCACCAGCGCTCGCACGGGAACGCTTGCCGCCGATTTCAAAAACAAACTCACCTTCTAGAATGTAAATCCATTCATCTTGATCATGGTGAAGATGCTTCGGCCCGCTGCCGGAACCGGTGAACTCGAAGACGCACATCGCGCCATCAGTATCCTTCGCTGACACTTTACAATCGTATGGCTCACCTCCCAGCTTAACGCCTTTGCCAAATCGATCTGCGCCAGCCGCGACACTGAAGCCCGCGAACATTTCCTCACTTTTCATTTTCCTGGTTCCTTTCAGATGCTTGATGGTCTTATCGATGGTTTCGATCAACGTGCGCGTTCGCGCCAGGTTCGTTTGCAGAACCTTCCGATGCGATGCGAGGGCCGCGACCTTTTCGAAATCGGCCCGGCCGAGGATTCGTTCGATTTGCTTCAGCTCAAATCCCAGCTCCCGATAGAACAGGATTTGCTGGAGCATTAAGAGCTGCGGCTCTTCGTAGAACCTGTACCCATTCGCCGCGACATACGCCGGCTTCAGCAGTCCCATTTCATCGTAAAAATGAAGCGTCCGGACGCTGACACCCGACATCGCCGCCACTTGTTTGACTGTATAAGCCATCTTTTCGACGCGCAGACCACTAATCGATCTGGCGATTGGGTTTACTTTGAGGAATCACGTAACGTGAGGGTCAATGGATTTCTTTTTCAAGCAGGAACCATTGACTGCCGACGGATTTTTGGGGGATTCAGCGCCCGTTCGCCAATTCGTTGCCGATTTGCCGATACGCCCGTGAAAAATGAAAGAATTGCCATGTCAGAATGAAAGTTTCGTCGAAGGGGTAACCCAGGTGAATCAAAAAGCCCTTTTGCACGAAAACGTCGAAATTTTGACGATCAAAAAAGGTTTATTACGTAAATCAGGAAACTTTTACTTCCAAAAATAGGACGCGGACGCTATTCCCGATGATTTAGACCAGTTCGTGCCCGTTACCCCCTGTTTGGAGATGCATTTTTTGGACCATTTCGCGTTAAACCACCGAAAAAGAGCATCTTTACGACCAAAACTGCGCCAAAAAGTTTTTTGACGCACTTTTTGTTTCGAGAAATGCGCCAAAAAACTTTTTCACGGCTTTTTTGTTTCCATAAACGCGACAAAAAACTTTTTTACGTCCTTTTCGTTTCAAAAAACGCGTCAAAAAACTTTTCGACGCAGTTTTAGTTTCAAAAAGCCCGCCAAAAAATTTTTTCGTGGAGAATTCGTTTCACGAACGCCGACAAAAAGTTTTGTGCCGAGTTTCTCGTTTCGAAAAGAGCGTTAAAACATTGTTTCCCGGCGGTTTGCAGGCGCAGAGTAACGAAGGTCTAAAACAAGGGTCGTCGAACGGAGAACATGTTTAGAACATTTGGCCGGGTAGCGCGATGCACTACTTATTGAGGTTAGACGCCGCCAAAATTCGAATTCGCGGGATGCGAACCCCCAATTCGGCGCCTTTTACGCCGAGCAACGGCTTAAGCATTATTACGATTCTGGGCAAGATGTCATTTCGCACACCTTCAACCGTTCGGTAAGAAACCATTGTTCGGACCGCAGATCAGTCAATCGAAGCGCCTCCCGGTAATGGTCAGCCGCGGCAGAAAAGTTTTTCAGCTGGACTTCAAATTCGGCTAGCACCGCGTAGAGCAAATAGTAATCGTCCAGGGATCGGCGGTTTCGAATGGCATTGACCGCTTCCATACCCGCTGCCGGTCCATCCACATGAGCAACGGCCACCGCCCGATTGAGAGCAATCACCGGAGAATCATCGACGGTCATCAAACGATCGTAGAGCGCAAGGATTTGCCTCCAATCGGTCGATTCATAATCCGGCGCGGCGCAATGACACGCAGCAATGCCCGCTTGCAGATGGAATGCACTGAGTTCTTCTCCTGCAGCGGATTGCGCCAGGTGAAACATGCCGCGTGCAATCATCGACTTGTCCCACGCGGAACGGTCCTGTTCCTGCAATCGAAGCAGATTCCCGTGCGAATCGGTCCGGGCAGAAAACCGTGCCGCATTAAAAAGCATTAGCGCCAACAAAGCATGAATCCGCGGCTGATTCCCAATCGGTTGGCCACAAAGAATCGTTGCGAGCCCAATCGCTTCTTCGCACAACTCTTTTCGGATCAGCGTCTCCCCGCTCGACGCCTTGTATCCTTCGTTGAACAGGAGATAAATCGTCTGTAAAACGCCTTCGAGACGGGGCGCCAGTTCGTCACCGGACGGAATGGCAAAAGGAATTTTCGCTTCCTGAATGCACTGGCGCGCACGAGTGAGCCGCTTCGCCACGGCCGCTTCGGTTGTCAGAAACGCTTTCGCAATTTCGGCAGGGCTGAATCCGCAAAGGGTTTTTAAGGCCAGCGCTGTCTGCGATTCCTGCGAAATGTGCGGATGACAACACGCAAACATCAGGCGCAGCCGATCATCCTTGAGTTCGTTATCGAACGACGCCGCTTCATCGGGTCGTCCGTCACTCGACCATTGTTCTACGAAGGAAATGATCTGTGGCTGTTTGTCGTGAAACGATTTTTCGCGACGGATGACGTCCAACGCCAGATTCTTTGCCGTTTGTGTCAGCCACGCGGCCGGGTTCTTGGGAATGCCGTAGTACGGCCACGTCTGCAGCGCCTTCACCATTGCTTCCTGCACCACATCTTCCGCCAGCTGGAGGCGTTCAATCCCGAAGATGCCGGTGAGAACGGATACCAACTTTCCGGACTCGTGCCGGAAAAGGTGATCCGCCAGCTCGGAAATATCTCCGGCTGGCGGCAAAGCATCGGCTTGGCCCGTTTCGCTCACGTTTGCTTTCCGGCGTTTTGAGTCGGATAAAAATTATTTAAATGAAGGGGGAACCTCACCCCGGCCCTCTCCTTCCCAGGAGAGGGAGAATTGAAGTCCGTTGTATTGGCAATCGGACCCGCTGGATTTGCGACACGATTTTGATTAACGGAGGGATGAACAATTGCTGTCCCCTCTCCTGGGAAGGAGAGGGTTAGGGTGAGGTCATCCCGCTGAAATCGTCGCGGAGCGCTCACGTTACGCGGCAGCGCCGGCGAGTTGTCCGTTGCGCGCGGAAATTTCCAACGAACGCTGACGGACCATGCACATCTCGGCAACAGGACGTACTTCGACCACTGCGCCATACTGAAGTCCAGGACATTGCCGCGCAATTTCCGTCGCTTCGTCAAGGCTTGTAACACGCAGATAAAAGTAGCCGCCAATGGCTTCTTTCGATTCGGCAAACGGTCCGTCTGCCACGATGCGGCCTTGTTTACCAGCAACAATGCGGCCTTCGTTCTGCAACGGATGGCCGGAGATCGCCTTGCCCTCTTGGGTCAGGCGTTGGAACCACGCGGCCCAATCGGCGACGACTTTTTGCAGCTGCTCAGGAGAAAGGTCCTTGTCCCAGTTATTGCCCCGGAACAACAGCATGTAATCAGATTTCGATGTCGGTGTGCTCATACTTGAATTTGATAAATGTTAACTTTCAATACTACGACGAACGAATCGCTCTTCTCAGGACATTGTCTCGATTTTATTTCGAGGCAGTTGTTTCGACGATAGATTTCATCTGAGCAAGCCCCTGCTCGAATTGACCGCCGACCATTTTATCACAATCCATAAACAGACTCATCGCCTTGCCGATGAAATTGTTCTTCCCTTCCATAGTCCAAGTCACGGCCGTTTGATTGCCTTCCGGTTTAAACGTGAAGATGGTCGTGCAGGTCGATTCAAAAGGCCGCAGGAAATCCAGTTTGAACCGGACCATTTCGCTCGGCTGGCTTTCGCTGATTGTGATTTTCCCCGCGCCAACTTGATTGTTGCCGTCCCACTTGTAAACCGCACCATTGCCCGCGGCTGGCCCTTCATAACTCTGCTTCATCGACGGATCCATTTTTGCCCACGGCGACCAGGCTTCCCATTTTTTCAATTCGTTAACCTGCGCGAATACTGTCGGCGCTGAGGCGTTCATCGTGGCGCTTCGTTGCACGCGAAACTCCGATGGGCGCGTTGCGACAACGACCAAAAACACGACCAGCAAGACGGCAAGACCAATAAGGATTTTTTTAAGCATAGTTTTATCTTTCTATAAAAAGACAACGAACGGCAACTGGAGTTTAGGACGTCGAAGTTGATGTTTTTGGGACGCTTAACCTACTCAACCGAACGCGAATTCCTGCGATACCAATCGCACGTCCGCGCCAGACCTTGTTCCAAGCTATAACGATTCTCCCAACCAAGAACCGACCGCTCAAGTTCAGGGGTATAGAACGTATCAATGCGTTCCTCCGTCGTTTCGTTGAGGACGCGCGGCTTCAGGTCGGGTTTTCCGCAAGCCTTCGCAATCTGTTCAACCATCGTCAGCACACTCGTGCCTTTCCCCGTCGCGATGCGAAACAGCTGACCTGCGACATCCGGCCGATGAATACGTTCGCCAATGGCAACGTACGCTTCGACCGCATCTTCCACGTAGATGTAATCGCGTTGAAGTTTGCCGTTGCTGCGAATAACGGGCGTCTCGCCCTTGAGCACTGAACGAATCGTCCCCGGCACAAGACGCGCCCAGTTGAAATCGCCACCGCCATAAACATTATCCGAACGAAGCAGCGTGACGCCGACCCCAAACGTATCGTTGTAAGCTCGCGCCACCATTTCCGCGGCCGCTTTCGAAGTCATGTAAGGGTGATGCTTCCGCCGCGAAGTCGGCTGGAAACAATCTTCGACTTCTTTGCTCGAAGAAACTATTGCGCGCGCTTTGGTTGGTGAAGTGCGGCAGGCATCGAGAACCGTGTAAACGCCGCGAATGTTCGCCTCGAAGACGTCGTACGGAGAAATGTTCGCGCCAATATTAATATTGGTCGCCGCAAGATGGTAAACCGTGTCGATGCCTTCATCGGCAATCAACCGGGACATGCGATCGCGACCCGTGATATCGCCTTCAGCAATGCGAACGCCGCGAGGGGAAAAATGCGCGTCGACGGATGAATCGCGTTTGCGCACCAACGCCACGACGTGTGCGCCTTTGGAAGAAAGAACGGGCGCCAGCCAGCGCCCTATAAAACCATTCGCACCAGTCACCAGCACGCGACGGGTTTTCCAGTCGGGCACCTGGAGCTGATTGTCCACAAATTACAAGGTATATGCGAGGTCTTCGAACGGACGTTCGAGGTAGCGTTCGTAATTCGACGCGTCCACGATATGCAGGCGCGGCAAATCAAATACGAACTTCGTACCTTTCTTGATCATTTCGATCTCGTCGCGAATGACTTCTTTGCGGAAATGCCAGATCAAGACGAAGCAATATTCCGGATTCAACTTGCGGAGTTTATCGTGCGAAATAATTGGGATGCGGGCGCCGGG
>CBHWET010000180.1:0-9488 GCA_966112985.1 uncultured bacterium
TTTGGATGTTTTTCAACGCTGGTTTCTTTCGAGCTCTGCCGCCGTTGATCCCGCACGTCGCCGTCGCAAAGACAGGCAAACATTTTGTCGCGCACTTCGTCGATAACGCTATCACTGGCTGCTGGCACATCGCGTTCCTGTGGTGCGCCGTCACGTTCGCCTGGCAATTGGTCCTCCTCTATCCCCGGTGCGTGCCTCGTCGACGCGAGTTCTTCCGTGGCGCCGGCCAGATGTCGCTGATCTGCTCGCCGATCATTGTGTTTGTCGTCTGGATGTTCGGCCCCTATTCGATCGGCTTTGCCGCCATGATCTGGTCTTTGCTTGTAATGCAATTCGCACTGACAATTGCCAGCACGACCGAAGAGAATCGCCCGCAGTACCACACCGCACAAACGCGCATCAACATGGGACGCCTCAACGAAGCCGAACTGGAAATTGTCGAGCAGTTGGAAAAACGGGAAGACGACTATGAAGGCTGGATGATGCTCGCGACTCTCTACGCAACCCGCGACAACGATGTCGCTGCAGCCGAAAAAGTTGTGTGCGATATCATCGCGCAAAAGAATCTCACACAGGCACAGGTGATCGCCGCGCTGGAAAAACTTGCTCGCTGGCAGCTCAAGCTCGCCGATGATCCTGTCGGCGCCCGCGCGAGCCTGAGCGAAATCTGTCGCCGTTACCCAAAGACTGAGCAAGCGGAAACCGCCCGCCTTCGTCTCGAATCAATACCCGCGACCCGCGAAGAATGGCTCGAGCGCAAAGAACGCATTGACCATTCACCTCGAATGCAATGGTAGAACTAAGTTGGAGTTCAACAACTCAAAGTCCTGTAGCGGCGGTCTCTGATCGTTCGCAATTTTTTGGAGCATCGAATGTCAGCAACGGTGGCGACACCGCCGCTACAGAAATAAAAACGGACCGCGCCTGTGTCCGCAGGATCAGGCGCAGCAATGTCCTTAAGTCACGTTGACGTCGGTTCTGTAACCCATCGTGCACTATGTCCATTGCTGCGGCTGGTTCTTCGAACACAGCCGCGCTCCGTCCTACACGCTAAAGCGTGAACTCCAACAAAAAAAAGCGGAGCCGCCTTTCGACGACTCCGCCCCTGCTCCCCCGCCCCTTTTCCCACTTTCCCACTTTCCCACTTTCGGCTAGTCCGCCCCATTGCCCATCGCCCCTAGCCTCTTGCCTGCGTTTCGCTCGCTTACGAATGCATAATCACTGTGACTGCCTCCGTTCGTGAGCTTTCGCCACCTGTGTTAACTGCCGTGATCTGAATCTCAACCGTCGATCCCGCCGGCAGATTCTCGATTGTGAAATCGAGGTCCGCAGGCGAACCAACCGCCACATAATCCTGATCAACACCAGTGACTTTCTTGTAGATGCGATAGTAAGCCGCGCGTTCCGCTGCTTCCCATTTCAACGCCACCGCCGTCGGCCCAATCAACGTCGCGAGAAGACCTGTCGGCATCTCCGGCGTCTCATCCGCGCCCGGCATATTGAAGCCGAACTTCAACCAGCGCGTATCGAGTGGATCAAGCTGCATGCGCAACTCCTGGTAAACGTTACTGATCCGCTTACACAAGGTGTCGAACTTCGCGTCACGAATCACAATCATTGATTTGATCTCCGCGTCCTGCGACACGACAGCTGCCTCGGCCGCTTGCAACGCTTCGATCAAGGCCTGCGCACGCGCTGCCGTAATCAACGTTCCGACCTCCTGCGTAGGATTTGCCGTCAGTTGCAGTTTGATCGACAACAACATGCCGATCAGATCCTCCACCGAATCAGTCACTTCGAAGTTTCCTTGGAAACCCAAAGTGGTGAACAACTCGGTGTAGGTGTTACCCCAGTTCATCTTGAACACGTCACGTGTTGCACGGACGAACTTCTGTCCCTCGTTGATTGCATCGAGCAAGGCGTTGCGGCGGGCCGCCTTGACTTGTTTTGCTTGTTCATGGTTACCGCGAGCCATGATCATGTTAGTTAGGTCTGTGTTAATGTCGGCCACCGGGTTATGCGGTAGCGCGACGCCGGCACTGACCTCCGCGATGCCGGCAATGATCAATTGAGCAGTATTAACCGCGCCGTTGATCGTTTTGATACGTTCTTGTTTCATTTTATTTATCTTTCTGTCCGATCAATGCGGTTCAGCTTCCGGGTGGCCAGACTTCTCCAGATATATATATGCAGAGAATCAATCTTTTTTCCGCGAAGCCAGGAACACCCCAGTTTTGCGAGCCATTGTCCGGTAACGAATCCGAATCAATCGAACGTGGAAGACCTTAACAGGCAGGTTCGGCAACCACTGTCAAAACGCCTAAACGCGTTTGCGTCACAACTCCCGTATTTGGAGCCACTTACAGAAGCGGCGAAAAATAGTACAAAAAACTCTCAATTTTTTTGACGGTTTTTCGACTTTTTTGACCGGAAAAGGAGAAAAAGACGGTTTGAGACACGAATGGCACGAATTGACCCCCGTTTTTCGATAGAATTCCAAAAAATGTAGCAGCGAACGTGAGTTCGCTCATTCTATTCGAATTGATTGCGACGTGGAGGGTTGAACGCTACGCCGATGCGCATGGCGCAAGCCTGAGACTTGTAAACTTTTTTTCCAAAGGAAGGTTGATTACCGTCGGCGACTGACAGACGCATGAGCCCTAGGATCTCCTTTACAACAAACGACCCGAGCCCGACAAAATTAGGTGGTGCCACCGCTAAGCGCCAAAATCGACGGACCGCACCATCGCCGCTGCATCGCGGAAGAGAGATCTGTTGTGACTGCCGAGGCGCCATAAAAATCGCGCATCCCTATCGGACCTCGGAGTAGGGTTGTTTACCCTCCGCGTTCTGAGCTCCTTCCCCATTCCCATGGCTCCGGTGCAGAATCTATGCCTTGCGCCATAATTATTCCGCCCCCGAGTTCAGCGCTCGCTTCGGCGATAATTTTTCGGTCTCGGGTTTGCACTTCCACAATCACCATTTCCTTATTCTTCACCTTCAGCGTTCGAGTCACATCCGATTCTCTTACGCCTCTTTTGTGGAAAAAATACGATTTTAGATTGTGAGTGTTAAAATCGCGGAGAAAATTGTCCGTAAGAGAGCGAAAAAAGGTTCTTTCGTCATGTTCGTCCATGTTGCCACCAACCGCCGGTTGGTGTGTTCGGTGCGTAACAATCATAGGGTCAGGCGCCGAAGCATAGAGTAACGCCGAAGGCGAAAGCTTCAGTAACATTAAGGCACGGTCAACCACAGCATCGGTAAACTTTAAACCGTGTTGGATTTCGGAAATAGCGACCAACATTTCTTTCGAAATGCATTCGTCGACATATTTCGAGCCAAAAACCATATCGAAAACTTCTCGCTTTAAGGTTCCGTCCGTCAAAAGGTGCAGTATCCGGAATAACGACTTATAAAAGTCGTTGTGAGATTTTGAGGGCATTTCAACACTGCTTGCGGTGACCGTTATGTTTAATCCTAAATTTCCAATAGCGGTGATTTCGGCACGTAATTCGGCTTCTAAATAGCCAAACGAATTGGGAAGCAGGTCGGCGAGTTGGCATTCTCCGCCGCGAGCAATTGCACTTCCGATGATAAATTTTCTTACTAATGTTCCTCTCTTCTTTGCTTCCACTTCCTCTGAAAGATCAACACAGCTGTCACCCGATCTTTTCGCGAGGGCAAGTACAGAAATGTTCTTTTGCTCATCTTGACTCAATAATCCGCCCGTGACGTCCAAAATAGCGAACGTGTTTGCTTCCAACCCGAAAATCCAATAAAGGCGTTCGTTATAATATGCTAATTCGAGGCTGAGGTATCTCTTCGACGTAAGAGTACTAAAATTTTTTACAATCACCTGAATCTGCGGAATCTCGTAAATCTGAGTTAACAGAGTCGACAGTTCCTCGCCGGAAATAAGCGACACCGTATTTCCGTGTGCTTTCAATTCGTCATAAGCACCTGCTACATTTCCGTTGACACTGTTTAGCGCGATAAAAACTCCTTGTACTTCCCGCCCAAGGCGAACCTGCTCACTAAAAATTTTCCCCAAAAATTTTAACCAGTCGGTTATGCCGACAGGGGATTGGTACGCTTTACATTCACAAATAGTTCGTCGCAATTCTGAAGTTGTTGGCAATGCGATCGGATAATTGGCTGAGACGTCAATCTCTTGTCCACCTGGACCTATTACATTTGTCTGTATATTTCTGTACCCAAGGCTCTGTAGAATCTTCAGCGTAAGGCGCTCCAATTGTGCGCCTGTATCGTCTGTGTCTTTGCCAAGTATAAGCATGCGAATTCCAGACTTCCGAAAGCCATGTCATTCCGGCAAGCGAAAAGTGCTGTTTTTGATGGCTATGCGGTAACAAACCGTACACGAGCAAATGAGTGTCCCTTCTCTCGCCATTGGCGCAGAGCGTTTGATCCCAATCTTTAAACCACTTTATAAACGTGCATTGTTATAGACATCCCTGCCCTTCAACGGCGACGGGAGATGTTGAAGACAGGAATATAGCCTGGACGAACTGACCTTTCCGAACTCTTGAGCGAGCGGAGTTGCTAAAAATAACATGGTAGATGTAATTTGTCGGCGAGCACATCGTAATTCATGACTGAAACATGTTTAAATGACTGGCCGTTTAATGATTTCATCCACGGTTGTCAAATGTGGATGGCCGCCGTGGACTCCATTTCGCCATGATTCTAATGAACGTCTCACATCGGGATGTATTGATGAATGCTTTTCCAATAGTTTAATTCCAGCAATGAATTGGTCCTCTCGGTTGGATGTTAGGAGCAGCTCGATCACGTTTTGAAATGACGAGCTGAGATGCGCATCGTTTGTGCTGACGCGGGAGATCAGTGTCATCAAATCGAGATGATCGTATATCCACTCTGCGCCTTTGCTTTGAATGTGTTTTAATAAAATCCGACAAACCTCATCAAAACCTTTGAGTTTTAGTACCGTTTCCCAAGGTTCTGTCGCAGTGTTCACAGAATCTGGATTTCGGAGTAACGCATCAGCGAGAGGAGTGGTGCAATCAGACGGAATTTTTTCTATCCATACAGTTCGAACGGCAACATTAACGATGGCGGCAGGTGCCGAATTATTCGACAAGCCGTCGCGCAATGCCTTTGCGACGATCGTTAGGCTGGACCCGCATAATGGACGCAATGTTTTCAGCCATTCATTGATGTTATTTGGACTTCGGCCAGAGTTGGAATTAAGACGTCGACATTTATCAGCCAACAAAGCTTCGACAACGTCTGGAAATCTCCAGTCAGCCTTCTCCGCACTTAAAAAGAACTCTTTGCCAGCTGTTGAAACAATTTCATCATTGCGAGCCAGTTTACAGACCTCGTTGAACACGGACTGTCGGACGGCGTTGCGCCCTTTCACCCATTTGTCCTGGTGAAAGCTTGGCTCGTCGACTGCGCTGATGAACGCCTTCGCAATATCTTCGTCAGTCCAAACCCAATTACTTGAAATTTCGGCAATTTGGTCAATCTGCTGCGATGACAAACATCCCCAAGCCGGCTGTATACTTTGAATTAAAAGCAGACGCGCTCGGGGTCCGTTTCTCTGATTAAGCCAGTTAATGTAGTAATCTTGGAAAAACTTGCTGAAGGGTGTGAAATCCCTATTAGCTCTTAAAAGCCCTCGCAACAAATCGAAATAAACCCTGTTCTCACGGGTGAATTCTTCAGAGATGTGCTGCGGATGACTGAAAAAAGGAATTAGTGTTTTGGCGAGGATGTTTTGTGAATACGATTCGTTCGAACCTACAAGTCGTAATCCTACTTGCAGGCATTGACTGTGCAGAGCTATCCCGATCGGATTGCCGCCGGCCCCTAGCAGTCTAAATAAGCGGTCCCCCATAGCGGGAGCGAGGCCCGATGCGAGGTCCTCGTTTTGAGGCAAACACTCTGAAAGCTGTTTTAAACGCGTTGAATTAACCCCATTACCTACGAACAAGGTGCTCTCAATCGAGTCACGCACGGCCTGTTTCTTCGTTTCCGGCATCTCCCCTACAAAGTGTAATACGTACTTTTCTTCATGCAAATGCGTCGACGGCGCCTCAAGATAATTCGCCAGAATCACTTCATCGAACCGGAGACGCTCGTGCGGCTTCAAAGTCTTACAATATTGTATCCATTTTTCCATTCGGCTACCAAGCCGTAACGCATCTGCTAAATAAGGTGATTGTTTATTTAGGATTAACAGAGAATTCCGAAGTGCAAGGCATTCCCAACCATTCGCAGCTCCGAAATCAAGGACATATGCAAGCAGTTGTCGTATTCGTGCGCTGCTGCGGGCGTCACGGAGTTTGCGACCAATCCAATTGAGAAAACAGTTGCGTTGCGGCTCATCTACTTCCGTCAGTATCTTAAGAACTTCTTCAACAGCATCGTTACGAACAGCTGCGGTAAAAGCATGCGCTTTTGGAAGCTGATGCAAAGATGGTTCGTTCTGCTTTGTTATTAAAACGTCTGCCGTGGTAATCGATATAGGACTCAGCCCTGCTATGATTCGGCGGACGATGGGTTCGAACTCTTTTGGCGGTTCTGTTTGGGCAAGGATTTCGGTATTCTCTTTGAGGGTTGCAAAGGCCTTCGGCGCCAGTTCCTGTAAACAAACTAGGAGAGCTAACGTATAATCCAGGCGATCCAAGTGATCCGTCGGAGGAAGCAGGCCCGAAGCTTGATTGCGGGCGACTGCTTCTTGTGCCACGCGCAACGCGTTAAGGAGCGACTTGACTTTGCGGGGTTCTTGGAGAGCGGCGGCATCGACGATATCTCGTGCGAGTGTTTCCGAGATTCCAATTTTTCGCCCCTGATCAGCAGCGAAATCGGCGAGACTTTCCGGTACAATTTCATCCATCCTGACAACCACATCAAAAAACTTTCTTAACATTTCTGTCTCGGAGTAGTTGTGATAATGTGAATAACTCGTAGTTCGATGATATCCATCTGCCTCGAGGGCTGAAATCATTTGAGACTCATCACACGGTATTAAGAACTGACAATCGAGTGGCGCGCCGTTGTTGCCGTGACAAAATTGGCGGACGCTTGCTAGAGCTTCAACAACCGTGCTTGGATCACATCTGTCTAAATCGTCTATAACGATCACCAACCGTTTCGACTCCGTGCTGCAATAATCTCGCACTGCATTTGTGAAGACCTTTGCAAATTGCTCCGGATATTTAAGCCGCTGACTGTCTGAAACAGGCTGGGTGTAGGCAATTATGTGCTCACGCCTTTGCTGCAACTTCCGAGCTATAAATGTCACGCAGGCAACCAACGATCCCCACGCCCAACCCACAATGTCGCCGCTTTGTGAAAATTGCGCTTTTCCCAGTATCACTTGACTGGCTCGAAGTATTAAAACTCCAAAGAGCAGAATTGCACTTACCGCCGCACCAGCTAAGATGGGATCAAACTTTTTTTCCTTCATCAACAGCATCACCAGTCCTCTTGCAGAGAACCGCTTTTTTTCTTCTGCCGTTGCAAAATCTAAGCCCGTTACCGTTTGGTTAAATCGTTCAAACTGATTCGCTGTATCTGGTGCAATTTGACGAAGTATCGACAGTAACAGTTGACGTCGTACCGAATCGCCCCGCGCTTGATACGCATTGAAAACCACCACTTGCGCTTTTCCTGTAAGGCTTTTTTTGAGGAGATTAATGACCGTTGATTTACCCTGTCCCCAACGCGCCAATAATCCAACACAGGTTCCTGGACGATTCGTGAGAAGAATATCCCGCAAAAGATCTGCGTAGAGATGATGGTTAAACGAAATTGGGGAGGAATCATCAAGCCCCAACGGCGAATCGTTCAGAAGAACCACATCGGATTTGGGAGCGGAAATGTTTGTCTTTTCACTCATATGCTTTTGGCGCTGCCGGTAGCCGTGCCCAGATGGAATATCGTGTTATAGAAAAAAATTCTTCATTCGTATACAAAATCATTACTTCGCACAAAACCGAGAATTATCCTGCGGCCCCTAAACGCGAAAACGGGTGCTTTCTTAGTTCTTTGAAGACACAAAATCGGACAGGACGGTGCCGGGCCATTTCGCCGAGCAGTGGAAACCGCATAACTCACCGTGTGATGGCGTTGGGACGACGGGAAACTGCCCGGACCGCCTGCCGGAGCCAAAAGGTTCGCCGGAAAACTCCCGGGCGCGCGCGCCGGATGAAAAATTCTCAGGGAAAAAGTGTCCGGCACCGTGCCGGAAGGATTTTTCCTCAGCCGAAGAGGCGTGGCGCGCGCGCCGGACAGTTTGTTGTGAGAAAAAGTCGCATGGCGCGGGTGCCCGACACTTTTTTCTCAGGAAAATTTGCTCCGGCATGGTGCCGGACGGTTTTCCGGTCACGGAAAACGACCGGGCACGCGCGCCCGGCAGTTTTTTCTGAGGAAAAATCGTCGAGACACGGTGCCGGAGGAAATTTCCGTGAGATTTTTTTCGTCCGGCACGGTGCCGGAACGTTTTCGGCTGAGGGAAAATTCGTCGGGCACGCGTGCCGGACTTTTGCAGGAGGTTGACAATCAGCGCTTTGCGCTGATTTTCTAGTTTGAGGTTTGAAATGGTTGAAGTTTGAGGTTTCTGCGGCGGGTGGAGGAATTCAGGTTTTGTGCCAGACCTTTTTCAGTTCAAAGTTCAAGTAGTTCAAGGTTCAAAGTCCCTGTATAATTTCAAGTTTGAGGCGGCGGGGCCGCGTTTGAAGTTTGAAGTTGGGGACTTCCGGACAACCTGAAGGTTGAACTCCAACGTGACGGCACGGGAACGACCTCATCCTGATCTTCTCCTTCCCAGGAGAAGGGACAGCGGGCGGACGCAGATAGCAGATCCGAACGCAGTTTTCGCGGTCTCGTCGTTTCGGCGGTTCGTTCAAAGTTCGACGTCGAAGATACAGTGCGCCTCCTCTCCTTAATCCTCTCCTCCACCAGCCGTGGAAGAGAGGAAAAGCTTCGCGTATTTTGCGTGTTTCGCGGTTCAAACTTCGTCTGCTTTTCGTCGGCGGGAGGGAATTGAGCGGTCAGCAGTCGGCGGTTAGCGTTCAGCATCCCTGCCCTTTTGCTGCCTGAGGTCTACGGACCAACTGCGGCGCGCCCGGAGGTCGACGCCGTGCCCTTCCGTTTTCTCCTTTTCCCTGCTGCTCCTTTTCCCCTTTTCTCCTTTTCGTGGGTTGCTTTCGCGGTTTCGGGTGGGCCGTTGATAGATCGTGGCGGCGGTTCGCATCGGGGCCGCGGCGCTCTCGGCGAGATCGCCCTACCGTTCCCCCTGGCCCGCACGCTGAAGCGTGAACTCCAACTCGTTGTCCTGTAGCGGGCGATCTCTGACCGTCGCCTATTCTCCGTGGTTCAAATGTCAGCGACGGTCAGAGACCGCCGTTACAAAAATAAAAAAAGCGGAGCCGCCTTTCGACGGCTCCGCCTAATTGCTCTCAGACGATTATTGCTCCTCAAACCTGACGGCGTCGGCT
>CBHWET010000181.1:0-9392 GCA_966112985.1 uncultured bacterium
GTCTTGACCTTGACCACACAAATAAGCTTCGAAACGCTCTTGGAAAGTTCGGTCATCGCGTTGAGCTCATGCGCTTCGCGTTCAGCACGGCGTTTACGCAACGCTTCGATCTGGCGCTTGTTCGCTTGTGTCACGGGCACTGCATACCCTTGCGGAAACAAGTAATTGCGCGCGTAGCCAGCGGAGACTTTGACCTGGTCGGATTCACCGCCAAGACCAACAATATTGTGCGTCAGGATAACTTCTGTCTTTGCCATAAATTCTTAAAGTTTTTATTTCGCTAATCAAAATGGAACGTCGTCGTCTTCGGGTGGAGCAGCATCGGAATCATCAGCGGCTGCAGGTTTCGCCACAGCTGGACGGCTGCGGACTTCTCCACCGCCACCGCCCCCTTCACCGCGATTGCCTGAATCGAGGAATTGAAACGACTCAAGGACAACCCCAAGGCGGCTGCGCTTCTGCTGGGTCTGCTTGTCTTCCCATTGATCAAGTTTCAAACGACCTTCGATCAGTAACGGACGACCTTTTTTCAGGTACTGGCCAATTGTCTCAGCCTGTTTGCCAAAAGCTTCGACATCAACAAAAGTCACTTCTTCCTTCTGTTCACCGGTTTCAGTGCGCCAGTTACGGTTGATTGCCATGGATATCTTGGCAACAGCCGTGCCTTTCGGCGTATAGCGCAGTTCCGGGTCGCGAGTCAAATTGCCCGCGAGGATGACTTTGTTGAAGTTCGCCATATACTACTATTTCGCAACTTCCTTCGGCTGCGGAGCGACACTGAACATCACGCGAAACACGTCGTCGTTCATCGCAAACTTTGTGCGCAACTGGGAGATCGTCTTTGGTTCGGCGTCGAAAATGACATTCACGTAGAAACCCGATTGATGGCGCTTGTCAGCCACACGTGAAAAGCTCTTCTTATCCATCTTTTGCACGGTTTCGACTTTACCGCCGGCTGAAGTAATTTCCGCGGAAATCTTATCGATGGCATCCTTGATGCCTTCTTCTTTACCTGCGGTTTCCAGAATGAACAGACCTTCGTACTTTTTCATTTTTCTTTCTTCGCGGAGTCAATTGCTCCGTTAAATTTACTCATTGCTTTATCGATCCCCTCGCTCAACCAGCTCTCGATCTGGTCAGCGGCCCGGTTTAAAACTTTTTCCAGTGTTTCAGCCTCGGTCGCACTGAACTGCCCCAAAACATAATTGGTTATTTCGCGGGCACCATCTCGTCGCCCTATCCCAATTCGCAATCTGGCGAACTCTCGCGTGGTTAAATGGTGCTCGATGTTTTCGAGTCCATGATGGCCACCGCTGCTGCCGCTTTTGCGCAGGCGAATTTCGCCGAACGGCAAATCAGCATCATCCACCGCAACTACCAGCTGGTTCACCGGGATTTTATAAAAATCCGCCAGAGCGCCAACCGCTTCCCCGCTGCAGTTCATGAACGTTTGCGGTTCACACAGCAACACCCTGCGTTGCCCCTGCTCTGCCTTCGCCAGTTTAGAACTGAACTTCTTTTCGTCAGTCCAGCGAGCGCGCCAACGTTCCGCCAATTTCTCGACCAACAAAAAACCAGCGTTGTGCCGAGTTCGGGCGTATTTCTCGCCCGGATTTCCCAAGCCCACGATGAGAAAAATGTTTTCCATGGCGGGCGAAAAAGAATGAGCGACAAAACCCAGAGGTTCTGTCGCTCACCGAAATTACTTCTTCTTTTCAGCCGGCTTCTTCTCTTCAGCTTTCGCTGGAGCAGCAGCCTTGTCACCAGCTTTCGCCGGCGCCGCTTCGCCTTCTTCCTTCTTCTCCTTGATCATTTCAACTTCAGCCGTGGCAGCACCTGCTTCTGTAGCAGCGGCTTCCTGGGCTTCCGTTACTGGAGCAGCAACTGTGAAGACGGAAATATCCTTATTACCGAGCGCTTCGACACCTGCCGGCAATTTGATTTCGCCGAGGTGGATCGACTTGCCAATTTCAAGCGCCGAGACATCAACGTTGATGACTTCAGGCAAATCTTTCGGAGTCGCGCGAACTTTAATCTTGAAGAGAACGTGTTCGAGAACGCCACCGCCGGTTTTTACGCCAGCAGCTTCACCAATCGCTTCCACTGGAACGCTGACGGTGACTTTTTCGTTTTCGGAAACCGCGTGCAAATCAACGTGCAACATTTCGCCGCTGAGCGGGTTGTGTTGAATCTCTTTAACCAGCGCCAGGAATTTAGAACCGTCCACAGCGAGGTCGAGCAACACGTTTTCCGAAGCGGAATGGTGCACGACATTTTCGAGATCTTTCGTGTTGATCTCAAGATTCTGGGGTTTGGTTTTTCCGCCGTAGATTACAGCCGGAACCCGGCCTGCGGAACGAAGTTTCTTAACTCCGGCACGTTTAGCAACGCTGCGCGGAAAGGCAGTCAATGATATAGATTTCATGTTAAATTCTACTACGGTCGGCCATTAACTGGTCCGTCCGCCCTTAAATTCAAACAGCGAAGATACCGACGAATTACTTTCAATTCGCTTAATTGCTTCGCCGAGCAAACCCGCCACTGACAAGGTTGTTATCTTAACCCCATCAATTGGAGGGCGCGAAACAGTATCAGTAGTTATCAATTCGTCAATAGGAGATTTTCGCAGGCGCTCAATCCCCAAATCGTTCAATATAGCATGCGAAACGCAGGCAAAAATCTTTTTAGCACCCTTTTTCTTCAGCAACGCCGCCGCTGTCGTCAACGTGCCAGCCGTCTCGGTTAAATCGTCAACCATCAAGACATTCCGACCTTTGATATCCCCGATGACAGCCATTGCTTCGATATCCGTCGCGCTCTTGCGGCGTTTCGCGACGATGGCCAGACCGGAACCAAGCACCTGTGAGTAGGCATGTGCCATTTTCAAGCCGCCAACATCCGGGCTCACGACGACCAGGTCGGGAATTTTCTTCTTCTTGAGATAATCGTACATCACCGGCGCGGCATAAAGATGGTCTACCGGAATATCGAAGAAACCTTGGATTTGCTGTGCATGTAGATCCATGGTCAAGACACGATTCGCTCCAGCCGCCACCAATAGGTTGGCCACGAGCTTTGCTGTGATAGGCACACGTGGCTGGTCCTTGCGGTCCTGACGCGCATAACCATAAAACGGCAGAACGACGGTAATACGCGCGGCACTCGCACGACGCATGGCATCCATCATAATGAACAACTCCATGAGATGATGATTTGCCGGCGGTGAACTCGATTGAATGACGAAAACATCTTCGCCGCGGATGTTCTCTTCAACTTTTACGAATGTTTCACCGTCTGGAAAGCTCGTCACAGAACACTTGCCGAGTTCAAGACCTACCGAAGCGCAAATAGCTTTCGCCAGGGGGACATTGGATGTGCCACTAAAAATTTTCACAGCGCGTAAAATTTGTTGGGAAAAAATAAAAACCACCATTCCAGGTGGCGAGTGGGCAGGACTCTAGCAATGGCCTTCAGCCATGCAAGCAATTTGAAATTGAGGCGGCAACCCTGACTCTCGGTCAAGATACTGCGATTTGTTGGCCTGGATTCTCGATGGGGGCGCGATTGCGCGCGACACGTAGGGTTCGTTCAAAAACCTTCATCGTCTCAGCCGCTGTGTTCCGCCAATTGAACAATAAAGCACGTTCCCGTCCGGCCTCGCGCAATTTATCTTGAAACGATTTATCGACAGCGAGGAGTCGTAAGGCCTGCTTGATCTGTTGAATGTCCTCGGGATCAATGATTTGAGCTGCCTCGCCCACGACCTCCGCCAGGGAACCTCGACCGGAAGAAATCACAGGACATCCGCAAGCCATGGCTTCCAAAGGCGGCATACCGAATCCCTCATACAATGATGGATACACGAATGCATCGGCTGCATGGTACAACCGCGGCAAATCTTTATCAGAAACAAAGCCGATCGCTTTTATGTCCTTTTGAAAAGGCGAATTCCTGATTGCTTCATGGATGACCTCTGCCCCATTCCAATCGGCCCCTCCAAGGATGAGTTTCCAGTCGGAGTTCGTTTCCGTCTTGAACAAGTTGAAAGCTTCGATCAACCGAACGTGGTTTTTCCCGGGATGTTCGAACCTCGCCACGTAGAGGAAGAATGAACCACGTACGCCAAACTTTTGCGCAACCCACTCTTTGGCTTGATCCCGCGGCGCAGGAAAAAAACGTCCATGATCCAATCCGTTGTGGATCACTGTGATCATTGAAGGCGACAGGTGAAAGAATCTCTGAATGTCACGCGAGGTATTTTGGCTGATCGCGATAATCTGGCGCTGCCGTTTTGCCAGTCTTTTGACAACAACACGACCGTAGAACATTCGCTTCCAATCGTACTTCTTTGAAACCAGGAATGGCGCAAGATCGTGAATTGTCGAGACCGTCGCGCAAGGTTGGGTCCACAGCATTCGCCGGTAACTCGGGATGTGCAACACATCAATCTTATGCTTCCGGACGAGTCCCGGTAGAATCAATTGGTGCCACAAAATATTTCGTATCGCGGAGCGATGCCACTCTGCCACCGGCACGATCTGCATCGAATCTGCGACGAACTCGAATAAGGGGACATCCTCTTCCAGGACGAAGAGTACAAATTCGTGTTCCTTTGCATAAGCACGCAGCTCACGCAATAACGCGAACACATATTGAGCGACCCCCGTCTGGCCGCGCTGGATGACAGATGTTGAAATACCTATTTTCATGCGGCGGCGCCGAGCAGCGTCGATTCAAGGCGGGCAATGCGAAGCACGTTACGAACATTGGGCTGCGCCCCGCTGAATACTATCTTTGAGCCGGACTGCGCCGCCACCTTACGGGCGCGGATCATGAGACCAAGGCCGGTGCTATCGATGAACGGAACTTCCGACAGATCGATTTTCACTTCGGTGCTCTTCCCGCAGCTCGTCAGATATGCCTGTGTCGTCTTCCAAATCTCATCGACATTCGCGGCTGTGACTTCGCCTTTCCACGCGAGGCCATTTGTTGCCGCTGCTTGTTTTGTCGCCCCTTTAGGAATGATGTTGGTTTCCATAATTTTTTGAACCTCCTTGTGGTCGCGAACAATGGTGAAGAAATCCTTCAGCCGCATCAGCTTCAGTGCTGAAATCACGGCGTTGCTCGGCGCAACTAAAATCAGCTGTCGTCCGGTAATGCGCGCTTTCTTCTGCAACCGGATCAGCAAACCCATGCCGCTGCTATCGACGAACTTCACGTCCTGCAGCTCAAGGGCACAATGACGGCAGGTCGCTAAAGCCTCTTCACAAATCAGAGCTTCACGACGAACGAATTCCACATCCAGTTCCGCCGGCATTTTCAGAAAGCGATAAACATGCTGCCCCTCGCAAGATACTTTTTGTGTGGTCCGTCCCGGCATCTTGGCAAAGTGCATTTGCCACCATTGGCGAAAGATGGCCTGACCAAACCATGCAAGATCTTTTACGTAACGCTTACAAAGACGACGCGGTTCCTGGGCCAAACGGTATAACCACTCGGTGCCGCTCTTTCTCATCCAAACGGGAGCGCGTTTTACCGTCCCTGCGAGAAAATCGATTGTCCCTCCGACGCCAATGCTCACGGGAACGCCGAGCGTGCGGTAATGCATGGCAATCCACTTTTCCTGCTTGGGACAACCAAAAGACACAAATAGGATATCCGGCTTTGTTTCGCGGATGCGCCGGGTTACCTCCTCATGATTCATTTCATGCAAGGGAAGGAACGGAGGGGAATAATGTCCGACAATATTCAATGCGGGATGCTGCTGCCGCAGCCTGTCCACCGCCTTTTTGATTGAAGTATCGGTCCCGCCGAGAAAGAAGACGCGATACCCCTTCTTTTCCGCTACCTGCAACAATAACGGAACAAGATCGGAACCAGCCACTCGTTCAGGCAACGGGTTCCCTAAAAGGCGTGACGCCCAAACCAGAGGAGTGCCATCACACAGCACCAGATGGGCATCCATCAGGATGCGGCGCAACTCCACGTCGTGCAGCGCCTGGACCAGAAAATCAACATTTGCCGTCGCCATGTAATGTGGCAGACGCGAGGAAACCATTTGTTCAATCAACGCGACGGTCTCAGCCGTCGTGATGTTGTCGAACGGCACGCCAAGGATCGCAATTGGCGGTGCGCTCGTTGCTGGTCGTGTGAACGGATATTTGTCCATCCAAATCTCCACGGGTTACGTTGCCAGCGCTGCTGCTGATTCACGCATAACCGGCACTCTTTGCGCGGCCGGCTTCGTCAGAATAATCAGCGCTGAATTCAGTTGTTTCAGTGAAATCGGAAGCAGCTCGAATGTTTTCACAACGAGCCCTCCCAGTTGCGGGGATAGTTTCTCCTCCAGTTTCTTTCGAACGTGATCCGCAACGAAATACTGGATGCGAAAGCCGTTTTCCTGAACCGCATCCTCGAAATCCGCGTAGGCAATTGCATGGTGCGATCCGGTGTCGCTGACACTTTCATCCTTGAACAGCCATTGGCGGAACGAGACGAACTCTTCATTGACCATGGCGATCTGGCCGCCCGGTTTCAAAACGCGAAAGCACTCCGCTAACGTTTTTTCCATGTCTGGCGTGTGATGAAAAGAGGCGTTGAATGTAATGGCATCGAGTGTTTCATCACGGAACGGCAAATTCGTCATACTCTCGAGAATCCGCTCGAAATAGACGTTATGGGCTGAGAAAAGAATGTCGGACGTCTTGAGCCCGTAATAGTTGGCGTCATTGACGTCGAGGGCGATGGCGTGACAGCCGCGTTCGGCCAATAGCCTGGTGCTCCAGCATGGACCAGTTCCAACATCCAACACCCACGAACCAGGCTTTAGGTTCAACTTGTCGATCAGCATCCGGAAGTCGGGGCCAAAGTTGCACGTGTGCGGCCACAGATCCGGCAACGTATCAGGAAATTGCGCGATGATTTTTGCATCCTTCAATTGATCGCTTCCGTGATAGGTCGAATTTTCGTAAGCGAGTTCTTTTTTCACCGCTTCATGATCGAATCCGGTGGCAAAATAAATAATGCCATCCCGAACTTCGTAGCTGTGATCCTCGTTTGCAGTGCAAGCTAGAATTCCCCGGCGCACTTCGCCTTGTGCGACTTCGAATTCCGTCAAAATCAGCCGTGCGGAACAACGCGGACAATTCAATATCTGTAGAATCGGTGCTTTCATTTTTAATTCAGTTCGATGTTATGACGTACCAGGTCGTCGAAGGAGATCACTCGCAGATCCGGACGCTTTGCCAGGTATTCCGCGGTTTCGTGCAGGATGGAGATAAATTTTTCGTCAGGTTGGTTGTCGCGGAAATATTCCCACCAATGCGTCACCAACACGGTCACGCGCCGCGAATCGATGCTCTTTTTTATGTCGTCGAGCATCGTGTCATAGCGGCGGTGGTAAGAGAGATGACACCCCGGATGCGTCAACAATTTCGTCCGCCCCACTTCCCAGTGCGGTCTCTTCGTCATCTTTTTCATTGCGTATCGGGGCCACCACGAATGCGGCAACCGGTTCAACTGGTACCAACCCGTTGAAAGAACGCGGAAACGTCGAGAGACCTCCCGAAGGCTAATGCGTGACAATTGGTCGTAAGGCGCGACAAACGCGCTTGGCTGACGAAAGCCGGCATCGAGAAGAAACTCGGTTCCTTCCTTTAAGCGCCGCTCAATGTCGCACCTGTCGGTATGTGCGAACTCCGGCCCCCCATGCACAAATTCATGGCGGCAACCGTGTTGCACGATGTGGTAACAGGAGTTCTCACGCAGGTAATCCACAAGCTTTTCATTGCAACCGATTGGCAAGGTCTTCGGAGTATTTCCAGTCTTTGCCATGAGGAATAATTCCAAGCCACCATCGCAATGCGTCGCTTCGGTGTTCACGTTGGGAATCGTCGCAAGATTCACCGCAAGCCCACGTTCAAGGAAGGGACGATACAGCCGATCCAAATAGTTAATTGGAGTCAACGCGTTCGTGTCATCGTCACGAAGGATCACGTATTTCATTTTTTCTCCTGGATCAGTTCCTCGTACAATTTTTTCACCTGCCCGGCCAAAGCATTGGTGTCGAATTTCTCCTCCACCAACGCCCGGCCTGCGGCAGCAAAACGCGTCGTCGTCTCTCTATTCGACAACGCATCTTCGAGCGCATCGTTGAACCCGGCTGGATTGTTCAAATCGAACAACCAGCCATTTTTCCCCACTTCTATCAACTCCATGGCGCCTGAAGTCCTGCTGGAGATCACGGCTGTTCCTGCAGCCCATGCTTCCAAAATCACCAGGCCGAATGTCTCTGAGACCGAGGGCAACAGAACGACTTCGGCACTCTGAAATAAACCAATCAACCGCGGATCACCTGGCGGCAGACCGCCGGTCATCAACACACGATGATCGAGGCCGCGCTCGCAAACAGTCCGTTTTAGCTCTTCGCCATATGCCGCATCGGTGCACGAACCCGCCAGCACAAGCAACGTGTCTGGAAATTTCGCCAGTGTTTGTGAAATGTTTTCGACCACCCATTTTTGATTTTTCACCGGGTCGATTCTCCCCACGATCAGCAACATTTGTTTTCCGACGATTTGCGGAAAAGCTCTGCGTGCTGCTTCCCGTTGATCCTGCGCATATACGGTCGCCGGAACTCCGTGTGCCTGCACCACGATTCTCTTCTGGGGAAATTTCTGGCGAAGCAAGTCGGCCTCACGCCGATTACAGGTGATAATCGCATCCGCTTTTTCCAAAACCTGGCGGGATCGCAGGAACAGACCGAAAATCTTCCCCCACTCCACTCCGCCTTTTAAAGGCTTCTGTAAATATTGTTTGGCCTGTTCCGGTAAATCCAAAACGCCGCCATGGATCGAAGCTACCAGCGGAATGTTCTTCTTTCTCGCAATCGTCAGGGCAATTCCACCCAGACGATTCCCGGTATGTGTATGAATTATTGAAAGATCTTTCTCGGCGAGCAATGCAGCCGGGAGGTCGAGCGACATCAGGTTGCCACCGACAGATACGAGCTGTTGCTTTTGCTCGGGTGAAATTCCCCACACAGGAACGAACGCGATGTAACGCTTCACCTCACATCCACTCTCTGCCAGTGGATCGGAATTCACCGGGGAAACCAAACGAGGACAATAAACCACGTTATCAACGCCATGGAATTTGAGACCTTCCAAAAGCCGCTTCACGGCTGTTTCCGTGCCGCCCCATTCGATCGGATTATACTTTCGTAATAGATGAGCAACTCGCATCAACTGTTCCTCGAACCTCGCGATAGTTCCCGCAAGGTGACCCCCATACTAAAACCCACAGTTGGTTATAACTATCGGGCGTGGGGACGTTTCTGAGCGAGGAAAACTGATATCAGCCTGATGCGGACACTTGCTGAAATTTAATTACAA
>CBHWET010000182.1:0-9337 GCA_966112985.1 uncultured bacterium
ACGACTTCACGAAGAAAGATTCGCACACGATCGAATTCCCGGTGGAAGTGAAGCCAGACGAGGAAAAGATCGTTACCTACACGGTGCATTACACGTGGTAATTTGATCCCGAATATCAACGCAAAAGCCTTGACTCTGTTGAGCCCGTCGAAAAACTCGGGAACATGTCGAGTGCACTTCCAGCCTGGCGGTTTGTTTCTTTCGAAGCCGCGGAAAAGGAACCGGTTCCACCGGGAAAGATGCATCACTGGTATTGCAAGCCGGGGATGGTCGCGGATACCAATTTAATGTTCGTCCGGTGTTTCCTGGAACCAGGCGCGGCTCACAAATTTCATTTCCATCCGAAGATGGAGGAAATTCTCTATATCCTTTCCGGCACAGCCGAGCAATGGGTGGAAAAAGAGAAGAAGGTCCTCGGCCCCGGAGATTCACTTTACCTGCCTGCCGGTGTGATTCACGGCACTTATAACATCGGCAAAGATAAGTTGGAGTTCCTCGCGATACTTTCACCCGCGAAAAGTGAGGGGCCAGTGACGGTCGAAGTCGGAGACCAGGAGCCGTGGCGTTCGTTGCGCTAGTTGCCGCATGAGCACCCTCATCGTCCCCGAGGCCAAGCTTTATCCGTGTTCATCCGCGTTCATCCGTGGTTAACATTCAGCCACGAAATGAAAACGTTGCACTTATATCTCACTCGCCAGGTTTTCGGGACCCTGATGATGACGGTGTTCGTTTTTACCTTCGTGCTCGTGCTCGGCAATGTCCTGAGGGAGATCTTTCCCCTGCTCATCAACGGGCAGACAACACTGTGGACGGTGACCAAAGCGATTGGGTTGTTGATTCCTTATGTTTTCGTGTATGCGCTGCCGATGGGGATGCTTACGGCGACACTGCTGACGTTTGGGCGATTCAGTGTTGATCAGGAATTGACGGCTGTTCGTGCCAGCGGGATCAGTCTTATGGCTTTGGTGACGCCAATACTATTTCTGAGTGTGGCGCTAAGTGGTTTTTGTGCGCTGATCAACTTGCATCTGGCACCGCTGTGTCGAAGCGCTTCCAAACGCATCATCTCACAGGCCGCAATGAAGAATCCCTCCAATCTTCTGCGCGAAAAGCAATACGTGACCGGGCTGCCGGGAGGTTACGGAGTTTACGTGGATCGTCGAAAAGACGATCAAGTGTTTGATGTGGAGGTTTCGCAGATAGATGAAAAAGGCGTGTTGATTCGTTGGCTGAGAGCGCCACGTGGAGAATTGCAGGTCGATACGAATAAGAATGAGTTCGTGTTGCACTTGTTCGACAGCCGAGGGGCTGGCCAGGACAATGGCGATTGGAACAATTTAATTCGGGGGGATTTTGAATTGCCATTTTCGACCAAAGACGCGGTATCAATTCAATCAACAAAAATCAGCGACATGACGTTCACGCAGATTCGGCAAAAGATCGCGGAACTCGAAGAGTTGAACCGGCAACAACCGCAGGCGGAAAAGCTGCCTTCTGAGCTGCGTGAAAAGGCCAAACGGGCCAAGGTGATTGATCTCGCGATGCCGGCAAAGGTGCAAATGAACCGCATGGTCTCGATCTCATTTGCCTGTATCGGATTTACTCTTGTTGGAATTCCGCTTGGAATCCGCAGCCATCGACGGGAGACGAGTATTGGTATCGCGTTCGCCTTACTTCTCGCGATCGTGTACTACAGCTTCTTGATTCTCGGTGGAGCGCTGGAGATGCGGCCCGAACTATTTCCGGATCTGATCGTTTGGATCCCGAATTTGATCTTTCAAGCAGTCGGCGGCTTTTTATTGTGGCGCGCCAATAAAGGTCTTCACTAACCATTTCTGGCGGTGTTCAGCGCGCGCAGTCGAACGAAAGTTCACGCCCGCATCTGTTGCTCGAATTGTTCGGAATCCGCAACACCAAACAAGATAACGGTCCAAAATGTCCTCTGCCTGGGTGAGAACGCCAGGCGCAAACCTGTGCTCTTGTTTTAGATTACCCGGACTTGAAAAGCCGTTTTCCACCGGCAGCGAAACTGTTGCTCACCAGTATCACGCAAGCGATGATGGGATGTCGGAGCCTTTAGACGAGGCCACATTGGGGGGGCTGCATTGCAACACAAGGAGGAGTGGATGACATCAGATTATCTCGCACTGGCCGGCATTTTAGCTGGCGCGCTGTTTCTGTTCTGGACTCAGTGGCTACGCACCGACCTCACTGCATTGCTGGTAACGATCACGCTCATCGTGCCCTGGCCTCATCCGGACGGCGCGTGGCGTGGAATACTCAGATATCAAGACGCATTTTCCGGTTTCGGCAGCCCGGCCGTCATTATGGTGACCGCGATGTTTATTTTCGGAGCCGCCATGGTGCGGGCGGGTACCGCCGAACTGATTGGACGCCGGCTCTTCAAGACATGTGCTCACAGCGAGCCGCTGCTCCAATTGGCGATTCTCGGCATCAGCACTGTGAGTTCGATGTTTATTAACGACACGACGGTCGTTGTCATATTTCTTCCCGTCATCCTGGCAGTTTGCAAAGAGCACAAACTCGAGCCCTCCCATTTCCTGTTGTGGGCTGCTTACGGTTCGCTGCTTGGCGGACAATGGACCCTTATCGGCACCCGAAGCAATCTCGTCGTCAGCGAATTCCTCCATGGCGAAACGGGAAGGGGCTTTGGTTTTTTCGATCTCACGCCTGTGGCAGCCGTTGTGTTCCTGGTTTGCGCGCTTTTTCTAATTTTGTTCGGGCGCGCATGGCTGCCGAAGAAGAGCGGGCCAACGGAGCCAGATGAAAGAATGTCGCGCGAATACCTCTCCGAGGTAACAGTGACACCCGCATCGAAAATCGTTGGCAAAAGACTTGATGAAATTACCTGGACCAGGCGCACGGATCTCTCACTTGTCGAAATTATCCGAGGAAACGAGCGTTTGCCTGCGTCAGGCTGGCTAACAGTCCGCTCGGAGGATGTTTTTGTCGTGCAAGGTCCCGTTTCGACCATCGGTCAACTTGTTCAGTCCGCTGACTTTGCTCTCAAGGATGCGCTGCAACTGAACACTCGCACGCTGCGCAATGTCGATCTCGCAGCCGTGGAAGCTTTAATCGGGCCACGTTCGGACTACGCGGGGCGGACGCTGGAACAAGTGGATTTTCGACAGGACTATGGCTTCACCGCGCTGGGAATTTCACGTCATGGAGAACCACTGAACCAACGACCATTAACAACGCCCCTCGAATTTGGAGATTCTTTGCTGCTGTTAGGACACATCGCAGGCGTGCCGAGACTGCAACGCAATGAGAATTTGCTTCTTCTGGGGCAACAACCAATCCATGCGATCAATCCGACCAAGATGTTAATCACGCTCAGCTTGCTGTTGTTTATTGTGGTAAGTGCTATCAGCGGCTTCATCAATCCAGCGATTTCCATACCGATGGCATCAATCTTAGTGATACTGCTGAAGTGCATCGATTTGGAAAGTGCTTACAATTCGATAGATTGGCAGGCCGTTTTTACAACGGCGGGAATGATTCCGTTTGGACTGGCGGTGGAAAAAACCGGCGCCGTGCGAGAACTTTCACATTTGGCCATCACTGCATTGCAGGATTTCGGGCCCATGACCGTGCTCGGAATGGTCCTCGTTTTAGCTATCGTTCTTACTCACTTTATCGACAACTCAGCAACGGCTGTCATTGTCGCGCCGCTGGCGTATGAAATGGCACGTGAACTAAATATTGACCCGTATCCGTTTCTCATCGGGGTTGCCGTGTGCATTTCTGCTTCTTTCAGCACACCCTTCGCGCACGAAAGCACGATTCTCGTTATGGGACCTGGTGGTTACCGTTTCAAACACTACCTCAGAATCGGAGGAATCATGGCAATTCTCACCTGGCTGGTCACCCTCTGGCTCACGCCAATTGTCTGGCCGTTTCGATAACCGAAACCCATTTATCGCCGAAGGCTCGTCGCCATCGTGGTTTCAACTTTGACATACCTTGCATGCGGCGCTGCCCAAAATAATCAGTCAATTAAAACGAGGTGACGCGCCGCGCCGGCAAAAGGGCACAGCCGGATTAAAAGTAACCCGCTCCGACGTTCCGACCAGCGCTGCCCTATGAAGGCTCACTGACAAACTGCTAGAAAGGATTACGTTATAGAAACAAGATTAGTCCTGAAGCTGCCAACCAACCTGCGACAGAGACTGCTGAATCAGGGTGGAATCAAATCACCAACCTATCCGGAAACAGTAATCCCGGTGGTCGTTTGGGAACGGCGACGAGAGGCCCCTGAATTTGCGGCTTCGGTTCATGCTCGGCCGGTCGCACCCTTACGGATGATGCAAGCGTGGCCGCGCGGCGCAATCAACACGTAACGCAAACGGAAAACTCAAATTCCTTTTACCAATGACTGCATCAATCTGGCTCTGGATCGGGTTCACCGCGTTTGTTCTTATGATGCTCGCGTTGGATCTTGGCGTTTTTCATCGCAAAGCACACGTCGTTTCATTGAAAGAATCGCTCGTCTGGACTGTTGTCTGGATTTCGCTTGCCTTGCTTTTCAATGGCGGAATCTGGCACTTCGCGGGACCGCATAAAGCGCTCGAATTCTTTACCGGTTACCTGATCGAAAAATCATTAAGCATTGATAATGTCTTCGTTTTTGCGCTGCTCTTTAACTACTTCGCCGTCCCCCAGAAAATTCAGCACAAGGTTCTCTTCTGGGGAGTTTTTGGCGCGTTGCTCATGCGCGCAGTGATGATCGCGTGTGGAGCGGTCCTCATTGCCAGGTTCACGTGGATCATCTATTTATTCGGCGGGTTCCTCATTCTGACCGGCGTCAAGATGATCGTTAAACGAGAGGATGAAATCCATTTAGAACGTAACATAGTCGTGCGCTGGTTCAAAAAGCATTTCCCCGTCACCGCCGGATATCGTGAAGATAAATTTTTCGTCCGCGAAAACGGCGTTCGTATGGCGACGCCGCTTTTCATCGTGCTCTTATTGGTCGAATTGTCCGATTTGATTTTTGCCGTCGACTCCATTCCCGCCATTTTTGCCGTAAGTAAAGACCCATTTATTGTTTTCACATCGAACGTGTTTGCCATTCTTGGACTGCGGTCACTGTATTTCGCACTTGCCGGTGTAATTGATAAATTTCATTACCTGAAAATCGGCCTTGGCGTTGTGCTCGCGTTCGTCGGCCTCAAGATGCTGCTCTCACACACACGATGGCAATTTGACACGCTGATCTCTCTTGCTGTGATTGTTGCGATTCTCTCAATCAGCGTTGTGTGGTCTCTGTTGAAACCAAAGAGTGCTTCAATGGCGAACTGAAGTGGTCGGGAATCCATTGACCGAACACACGCTCAGGGTTTACTGCCGCCGTGCGGTTTGTGTGACATAAAACACAATGACAAAATACGACAGAAAAGCGGGCTCGAGGTGAGGTCATTTATTCAGACAGTTGTACGAGCTCGCGAATAAGCGATAACACAATATTTATTTCATCTTCTGTGCCGCTGAGGTTATTTCCTCCGCAAGTTCTTTTGGCGTCCATGAATTCCCCTGAAAGACTTTCTGGACGCGACCGCCCGCGTCGATCACGGCCGTTCGCAAGTTGTGATTTATTCCCCCAGCTTCGGGATCAGTCCAAAACTGTTGCCCGAATTGTTCCGTAATCGCGGTGATATCGATCAAATCACCGGTCAAATAACTCCAATGCGTGGGATCGTATTGATATCGCTTCGCGTAATCACGCAGGACTGCCGGGCTGTCATGCTCGGGGTCGAACGTCATAGAGAAGAGATGCCAATTCGTGGGCGCATTTGCCTGGGCCTGCAAAATTTTTTGCGCTTCCAGGAAATTGTTGGCCATCCGTGGACAAAACGTGGGAAACGGACAGCGCGTAAAAATAAACGTAAACGCCATGGCGTTCCCTTTGTAATCGCTGAGCTTGATCGCTTTGCCCAGTTCGTTGGTGAACGAGTAGTCGGGCAGCACATCGCCTACATTCAGAGGCTTCACTTCGCGCGCAATTCGCATGGTTTCACGGCGTGTCGGCGTTTCCTGTGGCGGCTTGTTAAGCTTTACGATTTGCTCAATCCAGCCATCGTTGTCGGTGACCACCATTTGGAATGAAACCGCGTCACCCTTGGCGAGCCCTCGCAGCTCATTGGTATTGTGCGCTTCGAAATCCATGGTCATGGCAGGCATGTAATCCGGAATTGCCTCGTGTTTAATTTTCACGGTTTTGCCATCAGGATAAACTTCCTGAACAACGCCTTTGACGGAAAACCGTTTGCTTTCTGTGCGCGCTGGTTCGCACGCAAGAACGACCAACAGCGGCAGGAGGAGCAGCCAAAATTTCGGACGTATAACCATGTGGAGAAAAATAGGTTTACTCCGACGGAAAACAATTGAAAATCATCGCGTCCTTTTGAGCGGCAAAAGAGTGAGATGAATTACACGGAGGCTATTCAATTTCTGTACGACTTGCGGATGTTTGGCGCCAAGTTCGGCCTGGAAAATACCCGCAAACTGGCAGCGCTCGCCGGAAATCCACAGGACCGATTGCGGTTCATTCATGTGGCGGGGACGAATGGCAAAGGTTCGACCTGTGCGATGCTTGAAAGTATCTATCGCACCGCGGGGCTCCGGGTCGGACTGTTCACATCCCCCCACCTCGTCTCCTTCTCGGAACGCATTCAGATAAATCGCCAGCCAATTTCGGACAGTGATGTCATTCGATTGGTGTCGCAAATGCAATCATTGTTGCGCGCGTTTCCAATGAACGAACATCCAACGTTCTTCGAAGCCGTGACCGTTATCGCTTTGCAATATTTTGCTGAGCAGAGCTGCGATTTGGTCATTTGGGAGACCGGGCTCGGCGGGCGTTTAGACGCGACAAATATTGTCATTCCATTGGCGAGTGTGATCACGAATGTTCAATACGACCATCAAAAATGGCTTGGAGCGACGTTGCGTGAGATTGCGACCGAGAAGGCGGGTATCATAAAGGCCAAGCTTCCTGTGATCACCGCAGCGGATGAAGCGGAGGTGATTGATGTCATCGAAAGAACAGCAAGCAACAAACAAAGCCCGCTGGTTCGCGTTGGAAAGCAGAGCGAGGCGTTAGTGGAATCCATTCGTCTACCCTTGCTCGGCCAACACCAAAAAACGAATGCTGCATTGGCAGTGGAGGTGGTTCGCACTTTGCAGAACGACATACCGGTTTCAGAGGAGCAAATTTGTAGCGGGCTTGAGAGCGTTTACTGGCCCGGCCGGTTGCAAATCTTTCGAAAAGGCGAGCGAACATTTCTTCTGGACGGTGCTCATAACCCGGCGGGAATCGAAACATTGGCGAAGACAATCCGAGCGGAGTTTCCTGACCTTCGGGTCCTGATTGTTGGGCTCCTTGCTGACAAAGATTGGCGCGTCATGTGCCAGAAACTCGCTGTACTGGCACCGCGAATTATTTTCGTTCCGGTGCATAGTGAAAGGACCCTCCAACCGGCTGAAATCATTTCAGAATTAAATGACCCACGTGGCGTTGTGGCTAAGGGCTCGCTTGCGGAGGCACTGGAAAGCACCATGGACGTACCGTTTGTCGGTATCACTGGTTCCTTATATCTGATTGGAGAGGCAATGGAGTTGCTGGGAATCTCGCCGGCACGAAACGAACGCGGATTGAATGAGTGGCAGGCGACTGCGTCAAAACAAAAATGAATTCGTACGGGAACATTCAGGCGGTTACGTTTGATGTGGGAGGCACGTTAATTCACCCATGGCCATCGGTCGGGCACGTCTATGCGGAATTGGCCGCGCGGCACGGATTCAAAAGCATTTCGGCTGACTTGCTGAATCACAATTTTGCCGCCGCGTGGCAGGCTAAAAAGAATTTTAACCATACGCGTTCCGATTGGAGCGATCTGGTGAACCGGACTTTCAGCGGCGTCTTGCCCCAAACTCCGAGCGAAGAGTTTTTTGACGAATTATATAACCGGTTTGCGGAAGCCGACTGTTGGAAGATTTATGACGATGTCATCCCAACTCTGGAGGAATTGCGCGGGCGCGAGATTCGTCTCGCGATCATCTCCAACTGGGATGAACGTTTGCCGGTGTTGCTGCCGCGTCTCCAGCTTGCCCGCTATTTTGAAGCGATCATCATCTCGAGCGAAGTAGGTTTTCCGAAACCCTCCCCGGTTATTTTCGAATATGCCTTGCGCAAACTCGGGTTGCCGGCAGAGGCGGTGCTACACGTCGGCGACAATGTCACTGAAGATATTGAGGGAGCGCGCGCCGTTGGTATGCAGACAGCATTAATCCATCGTCACGGGCACCCGGAAAACGGAACAATCTCCAGTCTGCTGCATCTTCCGGCTCTTCTGTAATTCAGCTTCAAACGGGAAGCACCTCAAAGCTCGCTCCGGCGGAACCCCGCTCGCCAAATCCAGTTTTTGCGGCAAGCTTAGAGCGGAGGTATTGATGAAAGAAGACAAGCCTTCTTTGAAGGACAAACTCGGTCGAGTCTCTCCCAAATGGAATTTTCCGTTCTGGTATATTCCATTTATGATCCTGCTGCTCTGGCTCTGGCAGGGCGCATTCTCTTCGCTGACCGTCCGAACAATTCCCTACAGCGAATTCAAAACGTACATCAGCCGCGGCGATGTTACGGAAGCAATGATCAAGGACGACGAAATCGTCGGCACGATCAAATCCAAGCTCGAACCGTCGAAAGCGGAGAGCTCGCAAGCTGGCAAACCCGACAAACCAACGGAACCGGCGCAACCTGCCCTTAATCCAACCGAGAAAACCTTTCTCTTTCGAACGGTGCGAGTTGAAGATCCAAAACTTGTCGAAGAGCTGCAGGCTCAGAACGTTAAATTCCTTGGGGTTCGACCTAACATTTTTTCGCAGTTCCTGATCGCCTGGGTTCTACCGATTGGAATCATGATTGCTCTATGGTCGTTTATTTCGAAAAAAATCGGGAATGCCGGCCAGTCGGTCCTAAGCATCGGCAAGAGCAAAGCAAGGATGGCGATGGAAAAGCAGACCGGCGCGACTTTTAACGACGTTGCCGGCTGTGAGGAAGCCAAATTTGAGTTACAGGAAGTGGTCGATTTTTTGAAGAATCCCGACCGCTACAAATCGATCGGAGCAAAGATTCCGAAAGGTGTTCTGTTGGTGGGACCTCCTGGAACCGGTAAAACGTTGCTGGCGCGAGCCGTGGCAGGCGAGGCAAAGGTACCGTTTTTCTTTCTGACCGGAGCCGACTTCGTTGAAATGTTCGTTGGCGTTGGTGCTGCGCGAGTCCGCGATTTGTTCCAAACGGCCAAGGCAAGCTCTC
>CBHWET010000183.1:0-9320 GCA_966112985.1 uncultured bacterium
CTCGTTCCATTAGGAGCAATGGGGATCATTAACTGTTGACTTGGAACTCAAGATTTGGACGACTTGGTTCGTGGTAAGGAAGCGTTCGCCTGGCAAACCGGTTTCGAGAAATTCCGCAGGGTTTTCCAGAACGGAATTGCTCGTCGTCCTCGTGGTGATTGGCGTAATCGCTTTTCTCTTAGCCCGCCCAATCGCTGGCGGACGAAAACGTAGCGCTGCAGCTACGTGTGTAAACAACACCCGGCAGGTCGCGGCAGCTTCGATCGCCTACGCTGAAGATCACAACGATCTACTGCCTCCAAACGAACCGGTCGCACGGAGCCGGCGTGATGCCTGTTGGGTTTCCGGATGGATGGATTTTGATAACGGGAATAGCGATAACACCAACGTCGCGCTGCTCACAGACCCGCAATTTTCCAGTCTCGCTGGATATATTCGCAGTTCGACCATTTACAAGTGTGCCGGAGACGACAGCGTTGTGACCGGTCTTGGTCCGCGTGTGCGCAGTATTTCAATGAACCAGGCTGTTGGAACAAAGCCAGAGGGCGGCGCCGTTTCGGGAGCCTGGCTCGGCAAGCAATGGGACGAGCGACAGACGAATTGGATGACGTATGCTAAAATGTCGTCCATGGTGCAGCCGACACCGGCGATGCTATGGATGTTCATCGATGAACATCCGGGGAGTATCAACGATGCAGGTTTCGCCGTGCAGTGTGAGTCAACAAATCAGGAGGATGCTGTCATCGTAGATTTTCCGGGGGCGTTTCATGATGGCGGAACGGGAATCTCTTTCGCAGATGGGCACGCTGTAATTCATCGGTGGAATGGAAAGACGATTAGGCCGGCTCTCACGGTTCGCGACGAGGTACGCCGTCAAAAGGTCGGCGATAGTCTCGAGGATTTGCAGTGGCTACAAATGCACACTTCGGCCCGCCGCTGATGACACCGGCAATCAAAACGGAAAACCAATCGAGAATTGCAACGTTCCTATTGGATCTTCCTCGCGCTTGATGACGTTGTATCCGTATTCCAGGCGCACTGGCCCGATGATCGTTTGCCAGCGCAAACCAGCGCCGATCGAAAGCAGAACCTCGTCTCCAGGATAATTCTGCACGGAATGAGCGAACCCGATCGCATCCGCAAACACAACCAGCGAAAATTTCCGTGTTAATGCCTGTTCAAACTCGGCGTTGCCGGTCGTGTAGGTTTCTGCTCCGACAATTTGCCCAAACTGATTGCGCGGGGCCGCTTCGCCGAACTGAAATCCGCGAACCGAATTGTCGCCGCCGGGAAAAAAGCGTTTGTTAAATGGAAGATCGCGCCGGGAGCCGTGGAGCGTTCCGATAACACCGTGGTCCAAATTCAGGTGGACCCAATTTCCTTCGGTGATCGGCTGATGATAGGACGCGTCGAAGCGGAACCGGGCATAGTTCACATCCCCTCCGAGGTAATCCGACGCCAGCTCAATGCCACTGTAGATTTTATAGCCGCTCCGCGGATTTAATGGGCTGTCGCGGAGGTCGTGCTTTAGTTCGAAGATAACGGCACTGACGGTCGCATCCCGTGGTCCTTCGTTCACGACTTCTATGTCTGCCGCATTCAGCACCTCATAGTTGTACCGTGCGATCAGTTCGCTATCGATCGCTGGAAAAAATGTTTTGGCCCCGGCGCCCCCACCATATTCCTGACGTGTGAACGAAATTTCTTCACGACGAAGGAAGTTGCCTTGGATGAACAAATCGACGTCTTCGCCAACAAATTCCGGCATCGTATAAAGAAAATCGGCATTGGAGGCTTTGAACGACTGAACGAGCCGAAGTCTCGCGCGATGTGCGCGCCCAAAAACATTATATTGTTCGATTTCAACGCCAGCGCGAAGCAATTCGTAACTTCCATAACCGAACAGCAAATTCACATCGACCCATTTACCCTCCTTCAACACATAGCGGACGTTTCGTTGATGGGGAGCGACGGCGTCGTAGCGCATCCCCACGGTGTCGAAAATACCGAGCTTCGATAGCCGGTATCGCCCCTGTTCGACTGCGATTCGATCGAGTGGTTCGCCTGGATGAAGCCGGACACGGCGACGCAATAGCGGCAATTTTGTTTTCTCCTGTCCTTCAAACGTTACTGATCCTTGTTTGACAAATTCGCCACTCCTTACTTTTGCCACCAGATCGAATTCAACGGTTAGATTCGTCGCCTGGTTGATGCGTGAAACTTCAATCGTCGTATCCGGGTAGCCTCGATGATAATTGCTCGCACGCAGGTTCTGTGTGAAGTCTTGGAGCCAGAGTTTCGAAAACGTAATGTTCGTTTTGATGACGTTGACATCACGAGCAACCGCGTTGGTGCTAAAATAGGTTTCGACCGTTACCGTTCGCACCAGTGACTTCGGGCCTTCGTTTACAAGAACCGTCACGTCTACATCTCCGCTACGGTCGTTTTGAACAATATTCGTCTTCGCAATTTCGGCGCTTTCGTAGCCACGCCTTTCGAGGATTTCGAGGAGACTTGAAAGGCCTCGATGCAATTTCTGGGGAGTGAAGACTTTGCTGGATTTCAACGGCAATAGAACGCCGCGTTCGACGAAGAATCCCCGCGCTTCCTTTTGTGTGACAGCGTGAATGCCTTCAATGCTGACGTTTCGATAATGGTATAGGACCCCTTCACGGATCTTGAATTCGACCTTCCGGGCTCGCGTTGGCCGCGGTAACGGCGGATCGACCGTGTCGCGCCACTCGTACTGTTGTTTTCGCCCATCGATAAGGGTGATCGTCGCCTGCATCTCCGGTCTGAGATATCCGTCCTGCTTCACGCGTGAAAACAGAATCAAAGCTGCGTCCTCGATGTCGTTGGCATTATAGACGGCCCGCTTGTTTCCGCGCACCTCGAGAGACTTCAACATGCGTTTCAGGTCCAGATCGCCGATCAGTCCGTAGCCAGAAATTGTCATTTTTGCATCGTTCGTTTCCGCCGCCAGGCCTGTGATGCGCGACAATGTGAGAACAAGGACGATGACGATGATGCAATTATCCAATCTGCGGACGAACGACCTCTTTAATGAGCGGCACCATGTATGGTGGCAGATCATTTCGAGTAAACCCTCCACTTAACGCCCGCATTCAAAGCCCCAAAACGATCGTATTCGGCCACGAGCGACACGTCGTCAGTAATTTTGTATTCGATTGCGTACGTTTGTTTTCCCTGTTCTGTCACATTTTCACCGGAGGTAATTGTCAGGCGCTCAGCTCCGCCTTCATCCGACGTAAACTTAGAGAGAAGACTCTTGCCGAGGAACAACGCCAGACGGCCGGCCCTCTGTTCAGTCGAAAATGTCGTTTCCCGCTTAGGTAGCTCTCCTGCCGTCATCATGAGAACAATTTGTTCGGAGGTAAGTGGTGGCGTGGACGAGAATTCGATGATCGGCTTATCGGCAGGTCCGTTGGCCGTCATTTGAATGTCGTAACCAAATGTTCTCGACGCCGCCGTCGCGAAGATATGCGGACGAAATGGATCTTCACTGGTCATTGTGATGAACCCCTGCTGCATTCTCAAGTTGGAGAATGGAAATTGAATCTGCCCGGACTCGATCTTTGCCTCACCGAGCGCTATGGGCTCGCGTAGCGTTCCGCGGATGCGCCAGTTGGCCGAAAGAGAGCCCCGGAACAATGGCGTGCGTACCTTCAGAAAATCCTGTCCTACAAGACGCACGTTGACTTTCCAGTTTGCGAACGGCTCGGCTTCCACACTGAAATAGGGCGGGCGTTCGCGTGGCTTGGTAACCTTTCCCGGTAGTAACATTTTCAAGTCGCCGAGAAAAAAACTGTCATTGAAGTCCACCAGTCCAGAAACAACGGGTTGTGCGTTCGTGGGTGTGTTGAGGGCATTCAATTCGATATTAGCTCGGAGAATAAGATCGGGTTTGCGCGTCAATGGAACGCTACGGCCGGCGACATTAAGGTCAAATAGAGGCAGTTTGTTCGGCGCGCGCTGCGCGAAATTAATGAAACCAGAGAGCCCAACCGGTTCGCCGCCGAGAACGCCGGTCACGTTTGTGAATTGAACCAGTGATTCGGTGAACTTCAAATCGGCACGAAGATCGTGAAGGGTGCCGATCGTTCCCAGGGGACGTGTCTCAATATCTCGGAGCCGAAGATCTCCATTGATGCGAGCGCCGGGACTGATTTTTACATCCAAATCGACGGTACCGCTCGGTCCGAGAACAGCAGGAAGATAGCGAATGAATGGTACGACTTTCGCCTGCGCGAGGACAACCCGTCCGCTTGCTTTCCGCCAATCGAAGATGTGTTTCCAATCATTGGTTAAGTCGCCGATCGGCATCTCGGCCCGAACAAGAACTGGTTGGCCTTCCACTTTGAAATTCAGTGTTTCCAGCCGCAGTTGCTTTCGGTCGGCTCCAAGCTCGATCCGCACGTCGCTCAAGTGCGGAATTGCACGTTTGGCGCCAAGCCAGTCGAGGCGCGTGACATTGGCAGAGATGCGGGCCGCGGGTTTATTCAGTGTGCCGGAAACATTCAGGACGATATCGGGATGATCGACTTTCAATTTGGTAATGTTCGTCAGTCCATTCCAAAACTTGTCGTTGGCTTTCGTCGCCGCATGGAAATCAATTGGCGCGTCAAGATCGAGGTGGGCAATGCGCTTTGGTTTCGAAAGATCAATGATCAGCGGAAGAGTGCCCTGGGCTGCTACCAACGTTTGTGTTTCGCTCGCGACCGTTACTTCCTCGAAGCGAACACCATGTTTGCCTCCGCTGACGTTCACCCGCACAATGCATGGAAATGCGTCCGGTACGTTATAGCTGGCGGAACCGGTCGCTGAAAATGCTACGGGCGAATTCGACCAGGTTCCCGACAAGTGCAGGTCGTTTAACCTCGTGTCGGCGACGGGGCGAGCGAGAAAGTCCTGAAACAAATGAGCACGTAGTTCTTTCGCTTCAACAGACACGGTTCCGGCAGATGGCCAGACAGCAGACGTAAAAAGAGAAAGATTGCCGCCTGGACCGTCGAGGGTGAGTGGCGCAACTACAACCTGCCACCGGGAAGTGTCATGCCTTGCGACTGTAATTTCTGTCGGCTCGGTCAATGATAGGGCCGGGTGACCGTTCGTTGTAAGTTGGAATTGATTGATCATTACGATGGACCGATTCGTCGCCAACGTTGCGGCCCCTGCAAGCGTAACGACGGAATTGCTCGCCGCCGCGGTAAGCGAGACGGCTGAAAAATTCAATTTCTCACCTTTCCATTCTGTCTCGATTTGCAACGGCGTTAGATTCCGAATTGTAGCTCTTTGAACCTTAAGTTTCCCTTGGTGGAACAAGCTTCGAAACGGGCCATTCAAAGTTACGACACCTGCAACTTCCTGGATTGCGATCTGGTCAGGCAATAATCCCGGCGGCACCACAGCTGCAACATCCACGGCCGCATTTTCCACAAGTTTCTTTTCCAGGTCGACCAATCCATGCGCTGTGGCAGTACCCCCTTCGGGCAGATTTATGAGGAAACGGTCAAGTTTTATGACTGGCCATTTAAAGGCTCCCGCAGCTTCTGTGTTCTTAACCGTGAACTGACGAACCTTCAGTTCTTTTGCACTTACTTTGAATGCAGCGTCAGGATACCGGTTGGTTGTCCGGGTCAGGAATACATGGCCAGACACGAGACCGGTAGCAGCAAAGAAATCTTGTCGCGACAAATCTGCGGTGAGATTGAACTCCGCGCGTTCGCTCAACAAACGGCCCTTGAAGGACAGCTCTATGTTCTTGGAAAGATCGGCTGTTGCCCATGGCGCGGCGAACGAAAACCTTTCGAGGCGCACGGAGTTTGTGTCTCCTGTCGCCTTAAGCTCAGCACTCAAAGATTGTGCAGAATTCGTCGGTGCATCGGCATGTGCAGATAACTTGAAAAAGAAGTTCGTCCCGTTCCACTTGGCCGCCAAGGCTGCATTCACATCGTGATAATTGGTCAGCCGAATCGTTGAAGATGGAATGTTTATGGATGGCGCGTCGATCTCTGCGCTGCGTGGAATAAAACCGTCTTTTCCAAAGTGTGCCATGACCGTTGCAGCATTTGTTCGCCAATTGACGTCGGCGGCGAGGCCTAGCGCGTCCGATTCTCGTGTTAGGACAAGATGGATCTTCGTTTGGAAGCCAGCAATTGCCGCATCGATTGTTACCGAATTAGTGTTCGCAAGGTTTAATCGTGAATTGACCGTTTGCCTGATCCGGGGGACGTAAAGGTCCCCTTCGACGCTGCCATTATTCCAAACGGCAGTGGGCACGCGCACGGAGTTCGTGCCGAAATTGATGATGCCATTTTGAAGATTCGCGGAGGTTAACGAGTGTTGAATCTTTTCCGTAGTTTTCCGTGTCTTGCGGAACATTGATAGTGCCGATGGTGGTTCAGTGTTTTGCTTTGATGGTGTTAGAGTCAACGTCCAGTCACGAATCAAAATTTGTTCCGTGGCGGACGAGCCGTGCGTGGTCCTTTGCCACAAGTAGGTAATCGGCTGAACTAGCTCGACGGAACCGGCCGCAAACGTCATCTTCGCGTCCTTGAAACCAACGTCGGTTATCACTAATCGGCTATAACCCTTTCGATGCGATTCTTTGAATGTAACCCCGAACCTTGCGGCGATGGGCTTCAGTGCCAAAGGAATCCAAAGCGGCGAAAGGAGAACAAACGCCAATAGAGCGACTACCAGGCCGCCTATCAAAAGCAGAGTTTTGCGGAGACGTCGATGTGAGGCCATTCGCGCTACGGATCCTTTCCGCCAACTATATTTAAAACCCAGACCCTAACCATCGGGAAGCTCCCCGAAGCTGTTGAATGCGTAAAACCGTTTCCTCAAATAAACACTCGAAAACGTGCGTCTAACGGAACACATTTATTGTATGTCCGCCATTGAGCGCACAATTACGGTCAGCTACCGCCACCAGGTGCATTTTACGCATGGGGTGTTCAGCGGAGATAACCGTGTGCTGCGGAATGTGTTGGTTAACGAACGAGAAGGCCGGGTCCGAAAAGCGCTGGTGGTTCTCGACGAGTCGCTGGCAATTGCTCAACCGGGTTTGGCCCGGGACATCGAAAGTTACTTCGAAAAGCATTCCGACTCATTGAAGCTTGTTTGTCCGCCGTTGATCATCGAAGGGGGAGAACGCGCGAAGAATTCCTATTTTCACGTTTCGGAAATTCAATCGGACGTCGAGAAATATCATATCGATCGACACTCTTATATTATCGCAGTGGGCGGTGGAGCATTGCTGGATGTGGTCGGGCTTGCTGCCGCTACCGCGCACCGCGGCGTTCGCCACGTTCGTATTCCAACGACCACGCTCAGCCAGGATGACTCTGGGGTCGGCGTAAAAAACGGAATTAATGCCTTCGGAAAAAAGAATTTTATTGGGACGTTCGCCCCGCCGTTTGCGGTCATTAACGACTTTCAGCTCCTCAATTCATTGCCGGTTCGTGACAAACGGGCCGGATACATAGAGGCCATCAAGGTTGCCTTGATCCGCGATAAAACCTTCTTCGAAACGATCGAGCGAAATGCTGCAGCACTGGCTCAATTTGAAGCAGCGGCGATGCAGCAGCTGATCTATCGCTCAGCGGAATTACATTTGAACCACATCGCGGACTCTGGCGATCCATTCGAATTTGGTTCGGCGCGGCCTTTAGATTTCGGACACTGGGCAGCACACAAGCTAGAACAGCTGTCCAACTATGCTATTCGCCACGGTGAGGCTGTTGCGGTCGGAATCGCTCTGGACGTGATCTACTCCCGAAACATTGGCCTGTTAAAAGCGCCCGCGGCGGAACGCATTCTGCAATTACTTGAACAGCTCGGGTTCGATCTTTTTGCAAACGAACTGTTGAATGTAGACACCGAGCACACGCTGCTGGTTTTGAAGGGACTCGAAGAATTCCGTGAACATCTAGGCGGTGAGTTGACGATTACGCTTTTGAAAGATATTGGCGAAGGCGTTGAAGTTCATTCGATGAACACACCTAAGGTTATTGAGGCGATTTACGAATTACAGGAGCGCCATAACAGGAAAAGCACGAACATCATTCACGTTCATAAGTAGCCCTTCAACCCAGCCGCCGCTTCAGCCGCCGAATGCTGAGTACTTGCGAATACCGCGACTCCACACAAACCGCGCAAGTCCGTAAAAGATGACTGTCCAGAGTATCTGGATCACTAACCCACGTATCAGATTGGCATGGTCTATCTGTCCTAGATAAATGCTGACCGGAAAGAAGAGCAGGTATGGGAAGGGCGTGTAATTCAGAACTTCGGCGAATCCGTGGGGTAAAATGTTCAACGGAAACAGGTGCCCGCCGGCAACGTACTCGAATGCGAAAACGATGAAAATAAACGTGGAGACCTCCAGCAGCCAAAACGCTAACAGTGCCATCGTATAAGACATGAAAAACTGCAGCAAAGCTGTCAGCAGGATCGAAAAACAAAATGTCGCAAAGGTCGCGAGATTTGCGGGCAGGACAAAGTTATCGCGCCAGAAAAATATGAAGATCGTCACCGGTATCGCGGAAATGCTGACATAGATGAGCCGGTTTGCGCCAAACAAACAAAGCCGATACATCAGATAATCGATCGGCTTCAGCAAGAATTGACTAATGTTCCCTTCGCGGATGTCACTGGCGATCTGCCAATCGTCATCGGTCACCGCTGTCAGCGCATCAACGATCATCACGAGAAGATAATAAGAAATCATTCCGGGCAGCGTATAGCCGCCCACTTCTTCTCCACCGTTTTTACTCCGAAAAATCGTGCTCCACAAAAAGATGGTAGCGAGCAACGGCACGAGGCTGAATGAGGCGCGGAAAAGAAAGTTAGCCCGATACACCAGGGTGTTCTGGATTCCGATATTGATGACGTGCCAGTACTTCCGCACGGGGAGAGCTTAAAACGAGAACGACTTTTCACAAGGGCAACGCAGAGTAAAATTGCTTTCGAAAGTAAATGGCCTACGTCTACACTGCTTGAACTCACATGAAAAAGGCATTCTGGTTCTGTGTTCTTTGGTGCTTCTCGATTTCACTGTTTGGTCAGGCACAACGTTTTGACCTTCTTGACGGCGACCGCGTTGCCTTCGTTGGCGGGACGTTCATGGAACGTGAACAGGAAGAGAATTACGTGGAGACCATGCTAACGCGCGCTTTCCCTGACAGAAATGTCACATTTCGCAACCTCGGCTGGAGCGGTGACACGGTGCACAGTTTTCTAAATCCTAACATCGAGCCTCGCCCGAAGTATGTACCGACAGTGTTCGATTACGT
>CBHWET010000184.1:0-9304 GCA_966112985.1 uncultured bacterium
AGGCAAACGAGCTCTTTTGTGCTGCGGGCGTAAATGCGACCATTGGCGACTGTCGGCGTGGACCAACATTTGCCTGTCAGGACCTGGGCACGGGCGAGTTCGTTGTAACCCTTCGGCGTTGGTTCAACGATGGCGATTTGTCCCGCGTCCCCGAGAACAACAAGTTTATCTCCGGCCAAAATTGTTCCACCGGGACCGAATCCTTCCTGCGACCACTTCACTTCGCCAGTCGCCAATTCGATGCATTTCAACGGACAGCGCCCGTATTCTTTGAAACCGAAAAGACCGTAGAGATAACCGTCTTTGTGCAAGGGAGTGCTCCAGTGATTGTTGAATACCTTCGCGCCTTTGTTCCACATCTCTGTCGCGGTGAATGTATCGCCATTTTTCGCGATCTTCGCCGCACTGGACCCAACGCCGTAGCCCGCAGAACAATACACGACGTCCCCGGCCACCACAGGAGTCATCGCCGTTGACGTTGTGAATCGGAATGGAAAACGCCACAAAACTTTGCCGCTTTTGGTTTCCAGACTCGCGAGTCCTTTTTGCGTAAAGAAAATGACCTGGCGCACACCGTGGATCGTCGAGACGGTCGGAGACGCATGCGTCATCAGGTCGTCCTCTCCCTTCCAGACGACCTCGCCGGATTTCTTATTGAAAGCGAGGAGCGATTCCCCTGCTCCACCGCCTGCTACAAAGACCAAATCACCATCAATTACGGGCGAAGCTGCGTTGCTCCACGAAATATTGCGTCCGTGGTGTTCGCGGATGATATCTTTGCGCCAGATAACATTGCCATTACTTGCATCGAGACAATAAAGAATGAGTGTGCCTGTTAGCGCGTAGACATGTTTCCCATCGATTGCGGGCGTTGAACGCGGGCCGTCACCGCCTGTGTTATCGGGCGCGCCGGAGTTCGCCTGGCTCGTCGGATTCTTCTCAAGGTAATTCGCCACACTCAACTGCGCGGTCCATAACTCTTTCCCTGAAGTTGCGTCGAACGCCTGACATATCTCATATGCCACTCCATCGATGCTCCTGAGTGTCAGGGTAAATGCTTTACCATCGGCAATCGTCACCGATCCGAAGCCGCCAGCCATCGGCACCTTCCACAGTTGTTTTGGGCCATTGGAAGGCCATTTTGCAGAAATCTTTTCGGGAGTTGTGCTGTCGAGGTTCGGCCCGCGGAACTGGGGCCAGTCCGTCGCATGCGCGTTAATGGAAATTAAAGCGACAATCGCCGTCGAAAGGATGATTGCGTTCATAGAATCAAGGAACAACGCTATTGCGAATTTCCAACGCGCGTGAGCAACTCCTGCGTCAACACCTCATAAGCCGCTGCGCCCGCGCTGTATTTATCGTAATGAATAATCGGTTTGCCGAAGCTGGGAGCCTCAGCGAGCCGCGTTGTCCGGGGAATGACCGTTTCAAAAACTTTGTCGCCAAAGAAATTCCGCACTTCGCCGACCACCTGCTGTGACAAACGCGTACGGCCATCGAACATCGTCATCACAACTCCAAGCAGTTCGAGCTTTGGATTAATTTGGCTCTCGCGCAATTGCGTCAAAATGCGGTTCAACATCGAGATGCCTTCCAAAGCATAATATTCGCACTGCAACGGAACGAGCAGACTGTCGGCAGCGACGAACGCGTTGAGCGTCAAGATGCCGAGGGTCGGCGGGCAATCGATGACGATGAAATCAAAACGGTTCGCCGCAAGGATCGGCTGGAGGATTTGCGTGAGACGTTGCAGGTGGTTTTCGGATCGGGCAAGTTCGATATCCACACCGCACAGATCAACTTCACTAGGAATAATTTCGAGATGGTCGAACGCCGTTTTCTGTACTTTGTCATTGAGCGCTCCCTCGCCGATCAACGGACGGTACGCACTGGCACCTTCAACTTTCTCGAGTCCAACACCGCTCGTCGCATTGGCCTGCGGATCGAGATCAAACAACAACACGTTTTTCCCCACAGCAGCCAGGCACGCGGCGACATTGATGGACGTGGTCGTCTTGCCTACTCCACCTTTTTGATTGGCGACTGCGATAACTCTCGTTGGCACGCGGGTGATTTACCACCAAGGCAGTTCGACACCAAGCGAATTTGGGAAACTGGGTATTTTTTTTGTAACACAATCGGTCAAACACCTAGCCAATTTTCGACTATGCGAGCGAAGCGAATTGGTCTAAGTTTTTTGTGGATTATGAAACTGATCGTTTCGACTCACGACGTAACCCTCACGGAAGCCATTCACAACCACATTCAAGACCGAATCGACCGACTCGAACATTTGGACCGTTTTGCTGTTAACGCCCGGGTTGTTCTGGAACATGACAACACGCGCGCTCCGGATAAACAGTTTAAATGCTCGATTCAATTGTCGATGCCCGGACCTGACCTGTTCGCAGAGGACGTAGAGAGCGATCTTTATGCGGCGATAGATCTTTCGATCAAAAAAATCGAACAACAATTACGGAAACGTCACGGGAAATTTAAAGCGCGTAAGCACACGGAAGAAGCACGCAGTAAACGCACGGTTCAAGGCGTGTAATCTCATCGGCCGTTGCTGCCAGTCGTCTGGCTCGCTTTGCGAATGCTAGTTCGCGCACGAATCATTCTGCCAATTGCTGCGCCGCCGATTGAAGACGGCGCAGTTCTTGTTTCCGGGAAGCGCATTTTGAAAGTTGGCCGATGGCGCGATCTTAATGCTGCAGGCGGCCAGACGATTGACCTCGGGGACGTCATCCTGATGCCGGGCTTAATTAACGCCCACTGTCATCTGGATTACACAGACATGGCCGGAGAAATTGCTCCGCCGAAACATTTCTCCGACTGGATCAAAAGCCTTCTCACCCTTAAATCAAATTGGTCTTACTCCGAATATGCAACATCGTGGTTAAACGGCGCGCAAATGCTGCTGCGCTCGGGCACAACTACAGTCGCCGATATTGAAGCCGTCCCCGAATTGTTGCCCGACGTGTGGACGGCAACTCCATTGCGGATTCGATCATTCCTCGAAATGACGGGCGTCAAAAGTGGTCGCAAGCCACGGGATATTGTTCGCGATGCGCTCGCAAAAATTTCACTTTTGTGTTCGGACAGATGCTCCGCCGGATTGTCACCGCACGCGCTTTATTCCACCACACCGGAACTGATTCAACATTCGGCGCAGGTTGGAAAAAGGAAAAAGCTTCGACTGACAACTCACGTCGCCGAGTCGGATGAAGAATTTGAAATGTATGTGTCGCGTAATGGACCATTGTTCAAGTGGCTAAAACCACAACGCGACATGTCCGATTGCGGCGTTAAAACTCCGATCGAACAATTGAATCACCTCGGCGCATTCTCAGAAAACTTCCTGGCCGTGCACGTTAATTACCTTGGGCCGAATGATGCAGCGATTCTCGGAAAGAGCGGCGTCAGCGTAGTCCATTGTCCGCGCAGCCATGCTTACTTTAAACATCGCAAATTTCCCCTCAGGCAGCTGCTCTCTGCCGGCGTGAACGTTTGCCTTGGGACTGACAGCCTCGTCAGTGTGCAGAAAAAGCGCGGACGCGCTCTGGCTCTCGATATGTTTGCGGAGATGGCAAGTTTGGCAGATGCCGCCCCAGAGCTATCAGCGGAAGAAATCGTGCGACTGGCTACAATCAACGGCGCGAAAGCACTCGGCGCGGAACAAACGCTAGGACAACTCGTCGAGCGTGGTTTGGCGGATCTGATTGCGATTCCCTATCGAGGCAGTTCTACTCGGACATATGATGCTATTGTCTCTAATACGGACGGCGTCGCGGCATCAATGATTGATGGGCAGTGGGCCATTTCGCCTGATTGAGATTCGGACTTTTCTTTCAACGAAGTTATTTCCGTGCTTAGCTGTGGCGCCTGATGAAGTCCTTGGATGCCGAGTTGGCAGAACGTCTCAACGCCATTCGCGAACAGAAACTGTTTCGTGAATTGCGCCGCGTCGATTCACCACAAGGACCTTGTCTGGAAATTGAGGGGAAAAGATTCCTTAACTTTTCGTCCAACGACTATCTCGGCCTCGCAAACGAACCTTCCGTTAAAGAAGGAGCGATCAAAGCGACCGAACGCTTTGGGACCGGCAGTGGAGCATCTCGATTAATTTGTGGATCACTGGCACCGCACCATCAACTGGAGGAATTGCTGGCTGAATGGAAAACAACCGAAGCTGCAATCACCTTCTCAAGCGGATATGCAACGGCAGTCGGAACCATCACCGCTTTGATGGACAAGGATGCAGTGATCGTTTTGGATAAACTGGTCCATGCTTCTATTGTAGATGCCGCGCGTTTATCCGGCGCGAAATTGCGAATCTTTGATCATAACGATTTAAACGACCTCGAAAAGATTTTGCAGTGGGCAAGAAGCAGTAATGCATCCACGAACGTGCTGATTGTCACTGAATCGATATTTTCGATGGATGGAGATGCTGCGCCACTTAAGGAAATTGTTGCTCTGAAAGAGAAATATGGAGTGTGGCTGATGGTGGATGAAGCTCACGCGACAGGTCTTTACGGAACGCACCGCTGTGGCCTGGCACAACATTTCGGAGTAGCGGATAAAATTGAAATTCAGATGGGCACGCTGGGAAAGGCGCTCGGTTCGAGTGGCGGATACATTTGCGGATCACGCAACCTGATCGATTTCATCGTTAACAAGGCGCGCAGCCTTATTTTCTCCACAGCACCAGTTCCGGCCGTTGCCGGTGCCGGCATCGCGGCAATTCAGCTCGTTCGCTCCAATGACGGAGCGCGACGGCAGCACGCTCTGTATGAAAGGATTCAACAACTCTCGTCGGGACTTTCACAAAAGACCACGTCACTTCCGCAGGCAATTATTCCTGTGATGATCGGCGACGAACAGGAAGCTGTGCAGGCGTCGACAGCTTTACGAAGCCATAGCTTCTTCGTTCCTGCGATTCGTTTCCCTACGGTGGCTCGCGGCAAGGCACGTCTTCGAGTAACCCTCACAGCGAGCCATACTGCCGATGATGTTACGGCATTAGTCAAGGCACTGATTTCCGCAGTACCGGCTCTCAAGTAAATGCACACGCTCGCTCGACTTGATCACAAATACGTCTGGCATCCTTTCACACAAATGAAGGATTGGCTGAAGCGAGAACCGATTGTCATTATGGAAGCAAAAGGCGCGGTACTCCGCGACGTTTACGGAAAAGAATATCTCGATGGTAATTCCTCCATCTGGACGAATCTTCACGGACACAATCATCCGAAGATCAACGGAGCGATTAATCGCCAACTAAAGAAGATCGCGCATTCGTCGGCTCTCGGATTCGCAAATGAGCCTGCATCTTTGCTTGCGGAGAAATTAGCCGATGTCGCAAATCCACCTTTTATTTCGCGTTCTGCGTTCCGCGCTCCGCGTTTAAACAAGGTCTTCTTCTCTGACGACGGTTCCACCGCGATGGAAGTGGCGCTCAAGCTCGCCTACGAAGTGTCCCGACGAAAGGGAGTTCGCAAACCAAAGTTTCTGTCACTGGATGGCGCGTATCACGGCGACACTGTTGGAGCGGTTTCGCTGGGTCATATCGACCTGTTTCACAAAGCATACTCGGGCCTCCTGTTTAAAACCGACAAGGTCCCCTCGCCTTTCTGTTACCGCTGTCCGCACAATCGCGCAAAGCCTGAACGCGTCGACGCCCGTGAATCGCGGAAATGCAAGTGGGAGTGCATCAGTAAGTTCGAAAAACAATCTTCCATACAAAAGAAAACAGCTGTTCCTTACGCGGCTTTCGCCTTCGAACCTTTGATGCAGGGCGCGGCCGGAATGATCGCGCAACCAAAGGGATGGCTGTCGCGCGTTGCTGAGATTTCTCGCGGAAACGGAACTTTGCTAATCGCCGACGAAGTCATGACGGGGTTCGGACGCACTGGCGGCAAAAGCTTATTTGCGAGCCACAGCGAAAATGTTCAACCCGATTTCCTCGCCCTCGCGAAAGGGCTCACGGGCGGTTACCTGCCCATGGCGGCAACGTTGACGACCGAATCAGTGTTCGATGCGTTCCTCGGCGAATACGAGGAATTCAAAACATTTTTCCACGGACACAGCTATACCGGAAATCAACTGGGAGCGTCCGCCGGTCTGGCGAGCCTCGATATTCTTCAGAATGCAGAATCAAAACGGCGGCGGGAGGAACTTGAGAAAGCATTTCACGGAGAACTGGAGAGTTTGTGGCAACTGCGCAACGTGGGCGATGTTCGTCGTGTTGGTCTGGTTGCGGGTGTCGAATTAGTGAAGAATTGGGAAACACGGGAACCATACGCGCTTCGTGAACGCGCCGGAATACGTGTTTGCGAAGCAATGGCCGCTCGCGGTGTGCTCACGAGACCGATTGGCAGCGTGATTGTCTTGATGCCGCCTTATTGCACCACTGCAAAACAGGTCAAAAAAATGATCTCCGCCCTTCGGGATGCGATAGAAGAAGTGTTGGTCACCGGCCGTTGATCGACTCTTCAGTGCAAAACAAAAGAGGCGAGCCGGAGTCCGGCTCGCCTCGTGAGAATCTTGACAGCTTACGCCTGTGGCGCAGCCGGGGCTTGTTCCTTGCCCTTGTTCATTTCCTTGTCGCGTTCTTCCATGGCGGCTTTACGAGACAAGCGGACACGACCTTTTTCATCGATGCCAAGGCACTTCACCCAGATTTCATCGCCAATCTTGACGATGTCTTCGGTCTGCTTGACGCGGAAGTTTGCCAATTCACTGATGTGAACCAAGCCTTCCTTGCCCGGCAGGAATTCAACGAATGCGCCGAATTCTTTCGTGCTGACGACTTTCGCGCGGTAGGTCTTGCCCGGTTCCGCTTCGGCAGTCATTCCTTCGATCTGCTCGCGGGCAATCTTCATGCCTTCGGCAGAAACAGAGTAGACGTTCACTGTTCCATCGTCTTCGATGTTAATCTCGCAACCAGATTCTTCGACGATGCGTTTGATGTTCTTACCACCAGGTCCGATCAGCGCGCCGATCTTCTCTGGATTAATCTTCAGCTGAACAATCTGCGGCGCATACTTGCTCAATTCCTTGCGAGGAGTTGAAAGCACCTTTGCCATTTCACCGAGGATGAACATGCGGGCAACGCGAGCCTTTTCCAAAGCTTCGGCCATGATGTTCAACGGCAAACCACGGAGCTTCAGGTCGAGCTGGAAGCCAGTGATGCCTTTTTCGGTGCCGGCGATTTTGCAATCCATGTCGGCGAATGCGTCTTCCCAACCGATGATGTCGGTGAGCAGCTTGTAATTCTTGATCTTGTACTTGTCGTCGGTTTCCGTACAGATACCGATGCTGATACCAGCAACCGGACGCGCGAGCGGAACACCAGCATCCATCAAGGCCAGCGAACCGGAGCAGACAGAGGCCATCGACGTGGAACCATTTGATTCCATCACTTCGCAAGTCACCCGCAACGCATACGGATAGGTATCGAGCGGCAACAAGGGTTCGATAGAACGTTCAGCCAAAGCACCGTGACCGATTTCACGACGGCCAGGGCCGCTGATACGGCCGGTTTCACCAACGGAGTAGTTCGGGAAGTTGTAATGCAACATGAACTTCTTCGTGGTGGTGCCACCTGTGTAAGAATCAAATTCCTGCGCATCTTCGCCCGTGCCGAGTGTGGCGAGCGCCATCACTTGGGTTTCACCGCGGCTGAAAATTGAGGAACCGTGGGTGCGAGGCAACACGCCGACTTCAGAATAAATCGGGCGAACCTGCTCCATGTTACGACCGTCAAGGCGCTTGCCTTGCATCAACAATCCGCGAACTGCTTCTTTCTGGATGTAGTATTGCGCGTCTTTGATGACAAATTCCGTGACTTTTTCTTCGCCGAATTTTTCGACAAGCTTCTTGCCGACTTCTTCGAAGATTGCGTTTACACCAGCTTCGCGAGCAAGCTTACCCGGCGTCAACAAAGCAGGAACGATGCGATCACCAGCCAACGCTTTCGCTTCCTTCAGGATTTCTTCAGGAACGATGTTAACGGTGATGTCGCGTTTCTTCTTACCAACCTTTTTCGCGAGTTCGATCTGAGCTTCGATAATCGGCTGGCAGGAATCCTGGCCAAACTTGAGAGCAGCATTGAAATCTGCTTCCGAAATTTCCTTGGCGGAACCTTCGAACATCACGAGATCGGTGCGGCTGCCGACATAAACAATGTCCATGTCGCTTTCAGCCATCTGCGCGTGCGTCGGGTTCGCGACGAATTGGCCTTTGACACGACCGATGCGAACAGCCCCGAGAGGGCCATCCCACGGAATGTCGCTGACCATCAACGCAGCGGAAGCGCCGACGATGCTGAGGATATCCGGTTCGTTTTCGCCGTCCGCGCTGAGCAAAATGCCCTGCACCTGGACTTCGTTGTACCAACCTTTTGGGAATAACGGACGAATCGGACGATCAGTGAGGCGGCTGGTCAGAATTTCTTTTTCTGTCGGACGACCTTCACGTTTGAAATAACCACCGGGGAACTTGCCCGCTGCCGCCGCCTTTTCGCGGTAATCAACAGTCAGGGGGAAGAAATCCTGGCCTGGTTTGGCTTTGCTCGCCGCAACGGCTGCCACGAGGACAATCGTTTCGCCGAGTTGAACGGTTACAGCACCGTCCGCTTGTTTGGCAATTTTACCTGATTCGATGTGGATTTGATGGGCTCCACACTGGGCCACTACTTTTTCTGGCATATAACTTTAATGTTACCTGCCAGCCCCGAGGAAAATTGATGAACGCCGTTGAAAGAAGAGAGGAGCGTTGGAGTATTGGAGTGTTACGACTGTCTCAGTAATAACACTCCACCACTCCAGACTCACCAACACATTTAGCGACGGCTCATTTCAGTTTCCCAGCGCCGGCAGGATTTATTTTTCCTACGCGATTAACGGAAAGATTGGAGCGGTCGCGTTTCCGCTCCAATCATTCGAAAATGAGAAGATGGGAAACGATTACTTGCGCAATTTCAGGCGTTTCGTGACCTGCTGATAGCGTTCAACATCCGTGTTGTGGAGATAATCCAACAAGCGGCGGCGTTGACCAACCATCATGAGCAAACCACGGCGGGAACTATGATCCTTATTGTTCGCCTGAAGATGTTCCGTCAGAGAATTAATGCGCTCGGTGAGCAACGCAATCTGAACGTCAGCGGACCCTGTGTCGCGCTCATGCAACCGAAATTTTTCAATCAGTTTACCTTTAACTTCCATATTATTTACTTCGTTTAAAGCGAGAAGATTATGCGGAAAAATGCCCGTGTAAAGGACTTTTCTTTCCTGCCCCA
>CBHWET010000185.1:0-9304 GCA_966112985.1 uncultured bacterium
TCTCCAATCTTCTCTGAATCGATTCTGACCGAAACGAGGCTTTAAGCTCCCGCTTCGACGGCGCGGGCAGGCTGGCCATTCGTATCGGACGCTGTAGTTTCTCGGAAACTTCTCCAGTAACGCTCTGGAAAACAAGATAGGCCAATGAGAACCACTTGGCTCACTATGAACAACATCAGCCAGTAAAAGGCCTGGTCCATAAAGCCGTAGGAATGGAGGCCTACACCGAGCATGTTCACACCGAACCATGAGAAGCTCGTCACGACGTTGCCAAAAACAGCCATTCCCATTAGAGCACGTTCCTCTGCCATTCTTGGATTTGTCTGTTCTCCACCAAGAGCCCTGATGATACGGCTCAACCGAAGCGGCACAGCGACCCATCGCATGACAACGTTAGCAATACCGCCCCACCGGGCGTGCAACCAAATCGCGCACCAAAGGACGATCAATAAGGCCCCGTTCTCCTTCGGATCCCAACCCCAGAAACGGCCCCACGATTGATCCGCCCAGATACCTCCGAGAATTGTTCCAACGAAGCTGAACAGCGTTGCAAAACAGACGATGCCATAAACCATTCGCGCCAGAGACTTGGCCGTCGCCGCATCGAGCGTCTTCGTAAAGAAGCCGCGCACGATATAGATGACCGCGAGCAGGCCGGCCACGAACATGGACGAGTAACCAATCGTGATGCAGACAACGTGTGTCGCGAGCCAGAAGTTCGTATCAAGAACGGCGCGTAACATTTCCATGGTGTCACCGCTTAACGAAAGATGATACGCGATAATCAGCGTGACGAAACCAGTGAAAGCAGCGGTGACCAAACCAATACTGTTCTTGTAAATGCGTTCGAGAATGATGCCGAGAACAACAGCCCCCCATCCAACAAAGATCGCGGATGAATAAAGGTTTGTGACCGGGGGACGCCGTTCGAGATACATGCGGAACGCGAGTCCAACAGTATGGACAACGAATCCGAGGAGTAATAATGCGAAGGCCGTGCGACGCACGGTGGGTGACAATTTCACCCAGTAAGCACAGCCCAATAAAAGGGCGGCAACGTAAATGACCATCGCATTTGAAAATAGATCCAGCTGATTGAAAAAGAATTCTTCACTTCCTTTCTTAAGGTCAGGAAGCGCTTTGTTCATCTGGAGCCAGACGCGATAATCGGCGATCGCTTGATTGAATTCCGCCGGCTGTTTTTTCCCGTAAGCCGTCGCGATTGAAGCAAGATGCGAAAGCGCCGGGTGAATGTCACTGGAGCGCATCGATTCCATCAACGTCGTGCCGATGTTATTCCACGCGTCACGCGATTGATCCTGCAGTGGCGGAACCACCAGCGGATAGGCAATGCGCGAAACATTTTCATATCGTTTGAAGAATGCGCTGAGCGTCTGCAGATCCACTTCTTCAAATTTTTCTCCGGCTTCACTGGCCCGCAATGCCGCGAGACCGGGCGGAATTTTTTCTTTGTAAACGTGAAGTTCGTGTTTGAAATCGCTGGCGCCCTCGGGCTGCAGGCTGTTTTGAATCCGATGATACAGCACCACGCTTTGGTACAAGTGCATCAAATCTTTTTGGAACGGAGTGCGCTTGGACGTATCTTCTCCACGTTCTTGCTCCGACTTGATGATCTGCCGCGCCTGGTCATCGATTTCCTGAAAGTGATTGGTCAGATCATTATAGGAGTAGTACTCGAGTTTTGCTCCGATTGTACCGAGCATGCTTTCCACGTCGCCATGTTGGGTGCGGAAAATTTTGCGTGTGGCTGACTCTTCAGGACGGGTCATGGCTTCGAGGAGCCATTCCGAGGCACTCATTTTCTTGCCGCCTTCGAGCCGCACCTGAGATTTGCCGCTGATGTTGAGAAGGGTATTACGCGCGACGGAATCGAACGGCTGGATACGGCCGTTTAACAGAACAGGCAACCGGCCAAAGCCGGCGATGTCATAACCGTTTTGCAGTTTCGGCGAGCGAACGCCCGAAAGCGCCACCGCCGCAAACACTGCGACAACAATCCATGGTATCCACTTTTTCATCTAAATAATCGGTTAAACTCTTTACTTACTTCATTCCCACTTGTCTGTTGCATCGGCGATGCTGCTCTTCTCCCTCACCCTAACCCTCTCCCGCTGGGAGAGGGAAAGCTTCGTGGCATCGGCACTATGAGAGCACCCGCTTCAGCCTATCGCATTTTCTTCAACACACTCCCGTCGCATCCGACTCGCGGTCTAACGTTTCCCTCTCCCAGCGGGAGAGGGTTAGGGTGAGGGAGAAAAGCTCCTTTCACCGACGTCGCCCGCCTCGATACGAATCACCCCACCTTCCCCACCCTCCAATATTTCGGCACTTCACGCGGTGCGCGTTCCTGCAATTCACGCCAGATCGTTTCGCGAATGGCTTCTTTATCTGTCCGCAAACGCGAACTCCAAAATCTCAAAACCTTAATTCCCTGGGTAGCCAACCAGGCATCCCGCTTGTGATCGGCAACCTGATTCTCAGGAAGCCCGTGTTGAAACCCATCAACCTCAATGTTCAGTAGCGCTTCCGAACAAAAGAAATCCAGAATACAATTTCCTAACGGATGCTGACGGCGGAACTTATGTCCTGAAAATCGAGTGCCTCGCAACCAGGACCACGTTAAACGTTCACCCCAGGAATCGTCTTTTCGCAGGTTGCGAGCCAACGCCGTCAATCGTGGTGCCTGTTTGCGAAACTTAATTACTCTCGCAGCGCTTTGCCCGACGCCGTTCGGCTGTGCATCGATTTCTGGAATGACTTGAGTCAAGAAACGCTCCTGTCGCCAGCCACTTCAACCCTCGTCTGCCGGTTGTTATTCGGCATAGTTGCCGTTGGCTTGTTTCTCTTCGTGACGAAACCGACGAGATGCATCAGGAATTGAACAACAAGCCCCAATCCGACAAGCGAACACGCAATGTAAGGCGTCGCAGCAGCAGGATTATTGACCACTTGCAGAATAGTCACAGTATCCCCACGCTCAAAACTCGCCTGGTAATAGGTCTCCCCGCCGTAACGCAGCGGATTGTTCATGTAAATCAAGATGTCGCGTTCTTCACCTTTCGATGGATCGCTCAGATGCACACGACTGGCGAAGTTTTTGGGAATGTCGGTGCCTTTATAGATGTCGTGCTGAAACTTAAGAAGTGTAAGGCTGTAGGGTTTGTAATAACGAATCGGACGCAAGGCGATTTCGTAATTGTGTCCTTTGTAGCTGAAAGTCTGCGGCGCATCGAGTTCGTTGCCCAACATACTGCCAACACTTTCCCGCACATGATGGATCCATGGATATTTCGTCAGCCACGTGGAAACCGTCCACTCACCCAGAGAACCTTGGTCCGGCGTAACCACTTCAATCAGCGCAGCCGGCTTGTTTTCATCGTCCATCTTACCGGTGAGGGCGACAGGTTGGAACAAAAGGCGCATTCCAATTCCTTTCGTCGCTTTGATCTTCTCACCCGAAACCATGGGACCGACGATGTCCGTATTCGGCGCAAAGCTTTTAACCCGCAAAATGAACGGCAAACTCGGATGACGAATCTCGCCCTTCTCAGCGACCATCGATTGCGGAATCGCGACAACCTCATCGCGTTCAGGATTAGTCGTATCAATCACCGCCAATTCGTTGTGCATCGAGTCATCGGAGTAATTCTTCGTCTCTCCCTGCTCCAGGCGCATCTGGCTTTCCGTTTGAAACATCTCCGTCAGGAATTGGCCGGCGAGCAACAGAATCAGTCCGATATGCGTGAGAAAGATACCGCTCTTTTTCCATGTAAATTTGAAGCGCTTGATGTGCGCAGCAACAAGATTGATAAGAAGAAAGCCACCCAGCAGCCAGCCGCCGGGATAAATGGGGACCTTCCAACTTGCGCCTTGCGGATGCCACCACACGAAAAGGCTCCGGAAATATTCGGATTGAACGACGTAGAGGCCGTACTTCACCTGCGCCAATGTCCCCGCGAAGACGAGAACCAACGCCAGCAGAAGCAGAACTACGGTCAGACGCAGGGATGTAAAAAAGTTTAAGATGCGGTCGAACATTATGGGTAGCGGACGTTTTGAACGAACTTCAGGAAAGTATCTTTCTCATGTGCGACAACGGTCTCGTCGCCTAGCAACTTATAAAAATACGTAGCGCCCGCATGTGGAACAGCCACAGCGATCATATGCTTGCCGTCCACGCCTTTGAGATCAACAACCGTGCCTTTGCCGCCGTTTTCGACGTCCAGGGACGATACCTGTTTGTCTAAATCTTCTTTAGCAATCGGGGGCAAACCGACCTGGCCGCGCCAACGATTCACGTTTCCAAATGTGCCACCGCCGTCACCATTCAAAACAGAGATCGCAACCGTTGCTTCCTTGCCTTCGTGCGACACAGAAAAGCTTTTCATGACCATCATGCCGGCTTTCTTTTCGTTCCAATGGGGAGGGACTTGCCATTTGGGCTGATCAGAAGCCTCGTCATTGCCGCCTTTGATCGGGGGTGCACCGGCAATACCGGCATGAGGATCGTCCGACGCGATACCGAGACCTGCGTGCGGATCAGCAGCATCGTTGGCGACAGTCGTGTCTGCTGCCCCTGTCGCAGCAGGATTCCCATGCGCCTTACCGCCTTCGAACCGAATGGACTTTAAAAATTCATGAAAGGTATTCAGTGAGTCGGTAACGATTTTTTTGTCGCCACGAATCTTGAAAAACCAGGTCGAACCATCTTTCGGCAAGGAAGCCACAATCGTGCGCGCATCGGCTGAACTGAAATCGTAAAGTTTCGCATCGCGTCCCGCGATTTTCACAGGTTCGGAGGTAATCTGCTCGGCCGAAACCGGCTGCAAACCCAGTTCGCCACGCCAGCGTGTGACGTTGCCCAGTTCACCGCCTACATCACCTGGAAATGAAGTAACGGTAATCTCCGCCTTCTTCCCGCCCTCGCCGGGAATCACGAAATTGCCAATACGAACGACGGTGGGAGCAAGTTCCTGCCATTCTTTCGGTGTCGTCCATTGCACCGGTGAAGAATTGACGTCAACGCCGCTATTGTCGGCCATCGGAGCTGCCGCTTTGACCGTAGGATGACCTTTCGGAACACTATAAGTCCGAATCTGATCTTTGCTGAACCCGATCGTCGTCCCCGCAAACATTATTGCCGTGGCGATCACCAGGTTGGTCTTAGTATTTTTTTTCACGTCAATTTCGGGGTGAAGATAGCACGGCTTACCCTTTCCAAAAGTCGTTTTTTGCCACACTTCGGGCACTTTTTGCCAAGCTTTGACGTAAAGAGCCGGATATTTAGTCGTTTTATTGTTAGTCCGATGTTCGACCGAGCCGATGAAGATGACGAATAAACGTCGGAATTCAGCGCAAAGCGATCGATTTCAGCCTCTTGCAAGAGTCCGGCACGCGCGCCACGTCGATTTTGAACTCTTCAAAAACGGTCGGGCACCCGCCCCGGAAGGAAATTGAAGAGTTAAAAACTCGTCCGGCACCATGTCTCGACCATTTTTAAGGCTTCAAAGGTGGCCGAACACCGTGCCCGACGCATTTCGAACTGTTCGAAAGCCGTCCGGCACCATGCCCGAGCGATTTTGAACGGTTCAAAACCCGTCCGGCACCGTGGCCCGACACTTTTTGGCTTCAAAATTCATCTGGCACCCGCGCCCGACCAGTTTTGAACTGTTAGAAAGTAGTCCGGCACGCGCGCCATGCTTCCTCCGAACAGTCAAAAATCAGTCCGGCACCATGCCGGACGCTTTTCGAAGACTTGAAATCCCGTCCGGCCTGCGCGCCCGACCGATTTCGAAGGCTTCATTTCCCGTCCGGCACCCATGCCCGACAAGTTTCCAACTCTTCAGAATCGATCCGGCAGCGTGCCACGTCTCTTCCGAACAGTTGAAATTCCTTCCGGCACGATGCCCAACGCCCTCCAGACACTTTGGAAAATCTCCGGCGCCGCATCGGGCCCGTTCATTTTTCCCCAACGACATTTGAGCTTCGCCGCAACTCAGCGCGAATCGTCCCCCGGTTTTACGGCATTCACGCGAACAAGCCGGACGCCGTCTGCTATGACAATTGCGCCTCGTTCGCCTGTCGCGGATACACGGATGAAATCGCGTTGCCCGTGGGAAAACGACGCGGTCGCAATTTTGATCCATTTTCCACCGCTTCGCCGTTGATCGACCACGACACGGTTCGTGACGCCATCACAGCAGATTTCCACCAGCGCATTGGTCGACCGGTTTGCGCCATTGCCGTACCAGAGTTGCACGTCATATAGGCCCGCTTTCGAAATCACCGGGACATAGGTGGCAGTAGGCGCCGCTCCCTCATTACGGGAAGAGGCGAAATAATAATCAGCACCGAATTTTTCCGGTGCGGACGTTGCAAGAGTCCACATCCCAGTAAACACCACCTGACGATTATCCATCACAATTTCATCGGAGTTGAGAGGTTCGGCTTCTCCGAGTGGAGCCGATGTCTCCTCATCCGGATTCGCCGGAACAAATCGCACGGCATCGGCAACGATCACTCGTCCTGGTTCAGGAATAACAGTCGATTGTAAACTCACATAATCCTTCCCATCCGCGGCAAAGGGAACGGCGTTGGCAATACGAAGCCATTGGCCGCCATTAATCGATTGATTTACTGAAACTTCATAGTGTTTCTGTGCCGTTGAAATCGTCCATCTCGCATTCCGTGAACGATTGAATCCCGCGGGATACCAAAGCTCGACGTGATATTTTCCCGGACTGGGAAGTACCGGCGTGTACTTTGCCACGTTATTCGAAGTGCTCGTCGCAGACCGCCAGTAATAATTCGGGCCAAACTTTTCTTCAGGCTTCTCCGAACGCCCAACTTTAATCCAGTCGCCTTCGAAAACTGCCGCGTTGTCATCGAGAACAATTGGCACCGCGCCGGTCGGCACCTCATATGGGGTATTTCCAACTTTCAAGCGACGAACAAAAACCGTTCCGCGTCCGGGCAGGAATAAATTCAATTCTAAACGCAAAGGGAGTTGTTTTGTAGCGATTGATTGGACCAAAGTCCGCTCTTCGCTACTTCCACGGTCAAAGTTGAGTGCAAATGGCCGCCAGTCTGAAGTGCCCCAAATTGCAGTGCCGCTTGAGAGTTTATCGCCTGGCCCTGAATAGAGCTGCATTCCGACCGTCATCCCGGGCGGCGGGGGAAAGTAGTTCCACATTTCAAGATGTCCTTCCTGCTCGACAGCCTCGTATTTGATTTCGCCCCAAACTGAATACCTTTCGCCCGTTATGGTCGGGTTTTCGATTTTGACGATCGGAAACTGCAATGATGTATCATTGGCGTTCTCAATTTTAAGCGCCGGTCCGACAGCCGTTTCTTCCACAACCGCTCCCGGCCAATTCCCACGCCGAATGACGTCGTTCCAGTCGAACACATTTGTTGCAATGCCCATATGCAAGGGAGCGGGTGGCGTTGGGCGCAAGCGACCATATCGGTTGCGGAGGGTATTGACCGTGACTGCCATTGCCGCAAGGAACATCACAACACCAATGACAACGACAAACGCAGTCCACATGAACATTGTAGAAGAAGCTTTCGAATCACGTTTCGAGAGCAATCGTCGACTGAAGTAAATTGGAACGAGAGCGGAGATCGCGCCGCCGAAACACGAAATGCCCGTGATGATGATTGTGCTCAATCCCGACTGCATTAACGTCGCAAATGGACGAGCAAGCGGATGAACACCTCTTGCGCTTGCGACGTACTTTCCGAACGCAAGACCGCCAGCAGCAACGTATCCAGCAGCGGCGCCGCCCATCGCGAGCGGCGCAACGGCAATCCCGCCATACGCCCCAATCAACCCAAATGCCAGGCCGCCAATTGAAAGTAGTCCGAGAGCAAGGGCTCCAAAGGGGAAGAGTCCAATCGCCAGCCCGCCGAAACAAAATCCTCCAATAGCCACGCCTCCAAATGCAAACAGGCCGATAGCTTTGCCACCGAATGCAAACACCCCTTTCGCACTGCCGCCAATTGCGAGAATTCCTTTTGCCTGCCGCACCTTTCGTGTCGTTGGATCGATGCCCTGCGTGATGTGGATCAGCGGCAACCCGAACAGCGTTCTCTTGGACTTGTATTCAGGACCGTTGCTGTAGGTCGCTTGTGTCGCGTTGCCACTCAAATCTTCCACCGCGGTCTTAACCTGATTTGCGTGCTGATAGCGCCGGTGAGGTTCCTTTTCCAACGTTCGCAAAACAACTTCATCGAGGCGTACATCGACCTGCACTCTTTCCGAAGGCAGAGGAAAACGGCCAATCGGAAGTTCACCCGTCAACATTTCATAGAAGACGACGCCAAGGGAATAGATGTCGGCGCGATGATCGACGTCGAGCGGCTTTTCGATCTGCTCAGGCGCCATGTAATGTGGCGTGCCCATGGTCATCCGGCTCTGCGTGATCCCGAAGGGCTGCGGTTCTTTGCCGAGAAGTTTGGCGAGACCAAAGTCGGCAATTTTTACCCGGCCCTTTTTATCGATAAGAATGTTCCCCGGCTTGATGTCTCGATGAACGATGCCTTCGTCGTGGGCGTATTGCAGTGCATCACAAATGCGCGGAACGATGCTGAACGCCTCTTCTGGAGTGAGCCGTTTTTTCGATTGCTCCAACTGCCAGAGATTCATCCCATCGACATACTCCATGAGGAAGTAATAAAGGTCGCCGGCTTTGCCGAAGTCGTAAACGCCGACAATATTAGGGTGATTGAGGCGGCCCAAGGCCTTTGCTTCCCGTAAGAATCGTTCGGCGAAAGCTGGATCCTTACTGAGATGGGGCGATAACACCTTTAACGCCACAACACGATCTAATGCAGGCTGCCGTGCTTTATAGACCATGCCCATTCCGCCCTGCCCCAGCAGTTCGAGAATCTCCAACTGAGGAAACAAAGGAGCAATTTCGGCCACAGTGATCGCAGGGCCTGGTTGCTGTGGTGGTTGGTTGGCAGGACCGAAATGACTGCCGACACCGACTTTCATCAGGCAGGCGGGGCAAAGCCCCTGCGGGGCATCTGGAGATAATTCTTTGCCACATTGTGGGCAAACACGTTTAGTGGGAGTCGCTGGAGGAGGGCTGGCTGGAGCATCATTTTTTTTTCGAAGTAGATAAACCAGGAGCACAAGGAAGCCGGCGACGACGGCGCAAAACACAAGGAATGCCGCCAAAATCAGCACGATTTCTCCGCCGCCAAGACCGAACAACGCGAGCATGGGTGAAACTATTACCGTATTCATTCACCCGTTACAGAAGGAAAAACTTCC
>CBHWET010000186.1:0-9253 GCA_966112985.1 uncultured bacterium
TAACCACCGTTACCACCGCAATCGAGCTCGTTGTCTTGCCATAGATGTTCGTCGCTACAGCGTAGTAGCTGCCGCTCTGAGTCGCCAAGGCGTTTGTCAGGCTAAGCGTTGCATTCGTTTTACCCGTTTGCAGGGTAAATGTAGCTGCAGCCGACGCCTTGAAATACCACTGATATCGGATTGTCGGGCTGCCAGCTGCCGCGACCGTCAGGGACGTCGCATTAGACAGATTAACACTCGTGCTGACCGGCTGCAGAGTGAAGACTGGATCCAAAACTGTCAAAGTAGCCGCGTCGCTGGTGATTGAGCCAGCATTGTTCGTCACCACAACGGTGTAGCTGCCTTCATTCGCATGCAACACGCTGCCCAAAGTGAGCGATGCTGTGCTTGCACCTGAGATACCAGCGCCATCCGTCAGCACGTTCGTGCCATTCTTAACCCATTGATAGCTCAGACCGCCCCCAGTTGCACCCACCGTAAAGGTGGCGGTCGTTCCAGCATTGTTCGTTTGAGAAACTGGCTGGGACGTAATCGTTGGAACAGCCCCGAGAATGGTCAACGTTCCCGTATTATAGCTGATATTGTAATTCGCGAGTGCGCCAGATCCGCCATCACTCAAGATAGCACTGATCACATAATCACCAGGTTCGCTGGTTTCGTCAGCCGTCGTGGTATAGTTCGCAGTGATGCTGTCGCCATTGACGATACCGTTAATAACACCGGTAAACGTCGGGTTGGCAGCGCCAAACGAACGAGTCGCATTTGCAGGAGTGACGCTGAGAGGCGCTTTATTAACAGTAATATTCTGAGTGACTGTTGTCGCCGCATTATAATCAGCATCGCCAGCCTGTGACGCACTGACAACGACAGTTCCAATACCCGTGAGGGTAAGGTTTGTGCCACTAAGAGATCCCGGACCAGAAACAACAGCCAATGTAACCGGCAAACCGGAGCTTGCCGTCGCGTTTAGACCAACAATAGAACCGTAGGTCTGAGCACCAACCGTTGCAAAGGTGATCGTCTGACTTGCTTTATTGACCGTGATGACCGCTGGTGGGGTGCTTGTAACCGCTCCAAGATTGCCCGTCACAACCACCGTATAGCTGCCGGCGTCGCTGACATGCACAACCGGAATCGTATACGCGCTCGAATCAGTACCAACGTTTGAACCGTTTTTCTTCCACTGATACTGCAACGTGCCCGTGCCAGCAGCAGAAACCGTCAGCGTCAAGTTCGTAGTGGCCGTAACCGTCTGGCTTGCAGGCGGCGTGTTGATCGCAGGATCAATCACGGTCAACGTAGCGTTGGAGCTGATGACGTAATTATTAAATGCATTCGTAACGAAAACAACATAGTCGCCTGCATCCGCTGCAAGCACGCCACTCAGGGTCAGCGTTGCATTGGTTTGGCCCACGATATCGTTCGTTGTTCCAGGCGAAACAACTTTGGCCCACTGATAAACAAGATCCGTTCCCGCAGCGCCAACAGTGAACGTCGCCGTTGTGCCGGCTTTATTCGTCCTGCTCAGTGGTTGAGTATTAATCGCAGGATCAATGACCGTCATCGTAATGTTACCAGAAATCGAACCTTGAGAGTTGGTCACGCCAACGGTGTAAACACCGCTGTCCGCCGCAAGAACATTTGTAATCCACAAATCCTTGGTGTTAGCACCGAAGATACGGATTGAGTCGTTAACCAACGGAGAGCCATTAAAGCTCCAGCCGTAGGTCTGAGAACCGCCACCGTCCACTGCCACGCTGAGGTGAACAGTCTTGCCAGCGTTCGTGCTGAAGTCTGCCGTTTGCGATGCAATAGTCGGAGCAGCCTCAACTGTTAAAGCTGCGGCAGAGCTTGTGACAGCAACATATGTATCGGACACAACGCAAGTATAGTTGGTTGAGTCATAATATGTCGCACCACTAATTGTCAGGCTGGAAGTCGTAGCACCTGATACAGTTGAGCCGTTCGCGGTCAGGCCATCCACCATATTGGTGCCACCGCGCTTCCATTGATAGCTAACGGCCGTAGAACCTGGGTTCGCTGTCACACTAAAGTTAGCTGTTTGACCACCCAAAACGTTCTGATTAACGGGTTGGCTGGCGATAGTAACTACTGTCGGTTGCACAGACGATGACATGACGAGACGAACGCCGTCAGCAATCACGACGTTATTGACAGGCGACGAGTCATTGCCAAGAACGATGTTGCCGCTGGTACCAGCATAGAAATACTGACTGCCCAGCAGCACCCATTGACCGCCGGTGACAGATTGGTTAACCCGGAACGTGGTGCTAAGACCGGCTGAATTCACTCTGTATGGAGTATTCGTGCTGCGGTTAGCTCCCGATGAATGCCATTCGTAAACCTGGTAGTAACCCGGCGTGTCGATCTGAGGCGTGAATGTTGCCGTCTGGGTAATCGCCGCATTGTCACCCAACGCAGTACCGAATTTATAGTTGTTACCGTAACGCTCAGTTGAAGAAGAGCTGAACGTCCAGCTGCCACTATACGAAACGGTTGCACCAACAGAGGAGCCGCCTTGCGCTGGAGGGGTTCCAGTCGTGACCAGCGTTGTATTTGTCGGAGCGTCACTGTCGATGTAAATATTTGGAACGGCGCTGGTAAAGGTCGCGGTAATCGTCTTGTTCGCGTTCATGGTCACGACCAGTGGGTTCGCGTTGCCGCTTGCCGAACCGGACCACGCCGAGAAGGCAAATCCAGCAGGAGCGACTGGGGTCAACGTCACTGAATCATTGGTATAAAAGGACTGCAACGGACTAACAGTGATAGAAGCTGCACCGCCGCTCGGCACAGTAGCCGTAGTCAATGTGTAGCGGGTCGTCAACGTTCCAGCGCTGCTGGTCGTCGTGCCAGCGAAGTTGTTCAGAACACAATCGTAGCTGGCCGTGTCACTGCTGCTGATGGAGGTCAAACTCAAAGCCGACGTTGTTTTTCCAGAGATATTGCTGCCATTCTTACGCCATTGGTAACTCACTGGGTCGCCGCCCGTGTATGACACGGTGAAGTTGGCAGTGCCACCAGCCGTAACTGTTTGCTCAGCCGGAGAAACGACAGCCGAGGTCGGCGGGTTTGTTACTGAAAGTGTTGCAGAACTACTGGTCAGCGGCGATGCATTATCGCCCGAGACACGCACCGAGTAGCTGCCATTGTCGGCATGGGTCGCACCGATGATCGTCAGGGTATCGGTATTGACACCGGCGTAATGAGCATCAACAAGGCTGATGTCCGTGCCGCCGTAAATCCATTGATAACCCACGTTACTACCATTCGCGACGACCGTGAAGGTTGCGTTAGTTCCTTGGCCGACAATCGTCGAACTCGGTGGAACTGTGATAGCGAGACTGACAAGCGTCAAAATAGCGTTCGAACTGGTGACACCCGAGCCGACGCCGCTGCCGTTGTTAACGAAGCAGCTGTAAGGATTGCCCGCTCCGTCCATATTATCAGCAACTTGCACATTATCGAGAGACAACGTCGCGGTCGTTGCACCGGAGATAATTGTGCCGTTTGGCAATGTGCCGTCAGAAAGATTGGAACCATTCTTCTTCCATTGATAGGAGAACGGGGTGTCGCCACCAGCTGACACGGTGAAAATGGCGTTACCAGCAGGGGCGGTAGAAACATCGCTAGGATGCGTCAAGAGGCGAGCTGGAGCGTGAAAAACGAGATAAAGATCGTTGCCTACAGTCGTCAGACTAAACTCACCACCGTCGGTCCCATTAACAAAACCGGTTGAATCGATTGTAATCGAGTTGGTATCTACAGCGGTTCCGGCAAAACCACCACTGGCCGTGGCAATTTTCCAGGAAGTTCCACCGGCTGCCGTGGTGCTGAAATTTGGCATCGCCACTGAAGCACCAGCAGGATTCAAGGTCACAACCTTGATCGTAAACTTGTTACCACTCGTCGCATTGTTGGTGAGGGCTCCAGTTACATTGAGATAATCCCAGCTCACGCCTTCGGTTCCGATCGAGTTCGTCATATCGATCGTCCAAGTACCGCCACCAGCCAAGGCCACACCCGCGACCGAGCTGAATGTTCCAACCGAAGTGGTGCCCGTTCGACCAGCATTGAATTTACCGCCAGAATTGATTTCGAGACCGCCGCTGGTACCAGTACCCCGAACAGAACCCGTTCCACTAACGACAACTGGGGAATTGGAAACTGAACCCGTAAGATCAAGCGTTCCCGCAGAAATTGTTGTGCGACCTTCGTATGTGCTGTTGCCCGCGAGGGTCAACGTGCCTGAACCGGTCTTGGTGAAGCCGTTACCAGCAACACCATCGATTACACCATTGATCGTCACACCAACGTTCATCGCTAGCGTGAGGTTAGCCGGAGTGATAAAATGACCACCACCGTTGAAGGTCAGCGCACCAGTACCGCCACTGGTTTCACCAAAGGTCAAAGTAGAGCTGGCGGCTGCATTGGTAACATTCAATGCACCAGTTACGATCTGAGCAACCGTAGAATTTGCCGTCAGAATGCCAGATTGGAAGTCGAGTTCCGTCGGAACACCAACGACAGAAGTCGTTTTGCCAAGGCGCAACGTCGTCGAACCTTTGAGAACCGTGGTTCCGGTGTAATCGTTAGCAACCGTACCAAAGAATCGAACAGTACCGCCACCATCGATCGTCACGCCGGAGCTTGTCCCAGCAGCGCTTTCCGTATGAATCTGACCGCTGGTCGCACTCGCACCGATCTGAATCACTTTGCCGGAGGAAGCCTTTAACAGACAGTTACCGCCGTTGATGCCGAGCGGAAATAGAGAGGCACCCAATGCGAAGGCGTACGTCGAACCGATATTGATGTTACCGGATTCAGCCCAAATCGTGTAGCTCGCCGACGACGCGAGGTTGCCGCTACCCGTGCCGTTAAACAATCGCAGCGCAATATTAAGATTGGCGGCGGCACTGTTTTGGTTATGCACGTCCGCCGAAAGGATTGTGGCGGTGCTCGCTTTATACACACCCATGTAACAGGTGTTACCGCTGGCCAGCATGTGAATTGTAAATCCAGCTGAAGCCGTCGACGCAAAGCGAACGGCTGCCGATTTGAAGGCACCACTACCAGATGCACCAGGGTTCTTGTTCACCGCCGAACCGCCGTCGAAAATACAGTAGCTGGAGGCGCCGGGAGCCGGTGTTGTGAACCCGGAGAAACCACCAAGGTTCATGTTCGGCGTGCCTGTGGCGGTCACAGTCCACGTTCCAGTCTGGGTAAGCTGGGCTTGGGCAGTTGGAACAGTTGCAGCAAGCAACCCTCCAAGCAATGCACAGGTGTATAGTAGTTTTTTCTTCATAGGCAGTGCGGTTTTTACGGCGGACTTGATGAACGAAAAAAACGAGGCGACAAGAGACAGCGGGATGTCTGCCGAGTTGTTAATCGTGCGCATCGTTTCTTTTGACTTAGACTGAATTAGACCATGAAATCCGACGTCGCGCCGAGCCAGCTGAGTCGAAAATCAGTGATTCTCCTTTTTTATATCAGGGTTCGTATGGCCGGGTCAACACCTGTTTCCGAATTTTCGCGTCAGGTTTTCCCTCACAAAGTAAAACGAAAGGAGGAATGGCGCCAAATCGTAAAGCTTATAAAGGGAACCTTGCGATAAGTAAGTCGCGGCTAATTCTCTCTCCAAGGCTGATTGGCGGCATAACGCTCATCGCATCGTGAGATTTTCTGGAAGAGGGCGCTATCCGGCTTCGTCTTCGCGATTGCAAGTGCCTGCTGGCAGTACTTTCGTGCTTCTGAAAACGCACCGGTCTCGGCGTACGCCGCGGCCAAAGCATTCAATGCCTCCGCATCGGTCTCATGCGTCAGCTTTACCGCATTCTTCGCATGCTTCAGCGCTTCGACGCCGTCCCGCATCGAATCTTCTGGGTGTGTGGCCAAAAACCATGCGTAAGCCGTTTCGAGTTCAGGAGTGTTGGGGGCCAACAGCAGGGCCGTTCGGAAATGTGCACGAGCCTCAATGAATCGACGCACACGCAAGCAGGCAAAAGCGGCACCCACATGCGCGTCATACATGTCTGGATACAGGTGAGCGGCGTACTCAAAATCTTTGACTGCATCCTCCCATTGCAATAAACGTGAGAACGCCTTGCCGCGGTTCACAAAAGCGCCAGCATCTTCGGGATGTTGCCGAATTAAACGACTGAATTGCTCAACTGCCTCCCCGGCCCTTCCAATCTGAGTCAAGGCTATGCCGTAATTGAAACGGGCTTCATCAAAATCCGGCGTGAGCGCCAAAATTTTATCATAGAGAGCAGCCGCAGGCTCCGCGCTGTCTGCGTTGAGGAGAATTCCGGCCTGATTGTTCATCGCTTCGACAAACTCCGGGCCATATTCCAGCGACTTCTTGAAGTGCTTCAAAGCCTCCTCCGTTTTGCCCAATCGGACCAATGCCACTCCCCAATTGTTTTCTGCCTTTTCGCTCTGCGGCTTCAAATCAAGCGCTTTTTTGCACTCTTCAATCGCCTCTTCCGGCTTGTTAATTTGCAACAACAGGTGAGCCAGATCGATATGCGGGTCCGGATAACGAGATTTCACCCGCAACGCTTCCTTGTAATACTTCACCGCATCATCGTAAGCGCCTCGATACTCATAATAATGACCGAGAACGTAGTTAACCAGGGAATCATGCGTCGACAACGTCTTCGCCCAACGGGCGTGGTGCCATGCTTCATCCAATCTTTTTTGTTCCACGAGTAAATGACAGATACTGGCATGAAGACCGGCATCGGCCGGCGCGTAGCTCAGCGCCAACATGAAGTTATACAGCGCGCGTTTTTCTTCACCGTGCGACGCCTGCCAATGCGCGAGATTACCAACGGCGATGTGATTCTTCGCATTGGCGCTGGAATGGGCGAACAATGTCCCGCCATCGATCCAGGCGGAAGCTTCGCGATACGTTCGAAAACTCAAAACAGCGAGCCAACCAACAATTATCGCCGTCAATGGAAACTTCACCTTTGGCCAACGAGCCACTGCCTCGGCCGCCCCCCACGCGATAAGAATGAAAAGGCCTGTCGCCGGAAGGTACGTATAGCGGTTGGCATACGAATGAGAACCGATCGCCACTAAACCGCAAACGGGAACCAACGTCCCAAAAAACCAAAACCAGCCCACAAACCAGATCGGCGATCGTGACAAAAACTTCAGCGCCAGAGCCGTCATAACAACGAGCAGGACAATACCGCTGCCTACCTGCCACAGCGGCATCTCATAGGTAAATTCGTAAATGACGGACAGCTTCGCCGGGATGATCAGTTTCGCGATGTACTTCGCATAAGCGAGCACGACATTGGAAATCTTGAAGATCGGCTCCACCTGAACGTTCACGGCGCCCGCGCTCTTTTGGACGATATATACAACGGCCGACGCGCCGCCAGCGATCAGCAACAAAGGTACTTTCTCCAGGGCAAGAGGGCGCCAAACCGTTAGAAATTTCAAAATATTCGCTGCTACCAATTTGAGGTTTCCAGACAGCCCAAGAGAGCGATGCAATGACTCTCCGCGCCATTCATTGCTGGTGATCCGATGCAGAGGCCAGATGTCCAACAGCAGCATGAGAAACGGCCACGTCACCAACATCTGCTTGGCCATCAATCCCAGGAAGAAGGTCACCAGCATGATGGGATACCATAGATTTCGTTTCCGTTGATCATTGCGGCGTAGGGCTTCGACATAAAACAAGTAGCACCAAAGCACGAGCACTCCGAGCAACCCGCTTACGGTGTCCTTGCGTTCGGCAATCCATGCTACCGATTCCACGTGCATGGGATGGATCGCAAATAGCGCCGTCACCAATGCGCTACGCCACGTTGTGCCAGTCATGCGACGGAACAGGAAGAACGTCAGCACCGTCGTCAGGCAATGATAGACGACGTTGATAATATGATTCGCCGCACAGTTAAACCCGAAGATCTGGCAGTCCAGCATCAACGACAGCCATGTCACAGGATGCCAGTTAGCAGAAAAATTCGCGGTAAATGCCCATTTGATACTGTCCCACGTCAAGCCCGCCTGAACATACTTGTTCTCGGTCATATAATCCCCGTCGTCGTAATTGACGAAACCCGCGTGATAAACCGGCAGGTAAACAAGAACCGTCAGCAGGACAAGCCCAATCGCGATGAAAACAGCAGAATTGAAAAAACGCGGCCCGCTTGAAAGCGGCGCTTTTTTCTGTTGTCGCAGGGTCTTCGTCGTCGGCACAGCCGAATAGAATAAACACACCCCCGCCGAAAGTCTAACGGAATGCCGCAAACACCGTTTGAATGCCCTACTCTTCCTTTGACGCTGGTCTCAACCCAGACCGAGACGGAGAAACGCCAATAACAGTCGCGTCTCCTGTCGCAAAAATAACCAGCGTGTTCGTGCCACCGCCCACATGCTTGCACTTGGTGACATAAGTTTTTGAATGGTCTCCCATCGCGATGTCGGCCACTCGAAACGGTGTCGTTTTCAGCGATGACACGTCAAACAGCACTCCCTCCAATACATTGGTTGAATGCGCGACACTGGAGCTGCCAAAAACCAGAGAAGTAACCCCATAGACTTCATGCCCGCGTTGCGCGTCGCCGACGACGTGAACCGTTCCATTGCGCAGGCACAACGTGCCGCCAAAATTCTGGAATCCAGCGTTGAACTTTCGAATGCCGGGACTTTTGCCCGCGGCTTCAGCATAAAAATCGGCAATATCCAACGTCCCATTGGAAACGAGGACTTCTCCCGGAGCGTTGACGTTATACATCTCGCAGTGACGCGCCACGATCCGCACGGGGCGCGGATTCGTTGGATTCAATTGAAACGAATGCGCCCCACCAATCAAACGCAGATCAAAGTTATAATTGGTTCCTGTGAAGTTATTATTTGGAGAATCCGATAACGCGCCAATCGCCGTTTGATCCACACGCCGTCCATTCAGCAAAATCGACAAGTGCGCATTCAAACAGTCCGTGTTGGCTTGAATCGCCGTCCCATGGATGTGCTCATCGCCTTGATAAAGCAGCCACGTCGCATATCTCCCTCCTCCACGAATGATAACCTTATTCGTCGGCCACAAAGAAACAGTGCCTAAGTCGAAAACGCCCGGCCCAATATCCAGCAATAGATAGTCCGTCGACGTTGCGCGCGCCTCATTCAATTTCTGAAGCGCAGCCGCCGGAGTATGCGACCGACGTCAGCATCAACGTATTCGTGTCATAGGTGTTCGTGAATGTTCCCAGCG
>CBHWET010000187.1:0-9251 GCA_966112985.1 uncultured bacterium
CTACGACGACGGAATACGTCGAGAGAGCAGTGAGTTCGGGTCTTGAGTCAGCAGATGGGGTGCTTATCTACAAACATCAAGACCCGATAACTAACGCGGAGAAATATCAGGTAATTAAAAGGCTGTTTCGTTCACCTCGGAAATAGTTCTTCCCAGGAAGGGAACGCAGTCGTCATAAATGAAAGTGCTGACCGCCGGTTAGAACGACACAGAGAATAAAAACATGACTCCACCTTGGGCGGTTTCTTTATATCGAATTGCCGTCTCGCCTTTTGGCAGCGGACGGTCCTTTTGGATGCCGTCGCCTAATGTTTGGACGGACGGTTCTACCAAAAATCCTACGCCCAGATTGTAGCTGGCGAGTCTTTTGTTAGCACCGTCACCTTGGGGATCATAGGGTAATAAACCGATCATCCAGCCCATCCCCACCGCATTGATGATACTATCACCACCGGGTTCGACGGCGACATAAGGTCCGTGGCGCCAGCGCCGTTTCCATTCGCTCTGTTGTTTAACGAAGTTGACGGCGTTAGCATCTTTATTGTCTTTCAAAATTCGCTCCAGATCGTGGAACCAATAGTGGGCCTCCAAGATGAAACGTGGAATGATGTTGTTGTCCTTCTCTATCCTTACAATGTTATTGGCATCGAGATTTGCTCGTTTTACGCGGTCGCGACTGCCTATGTCCATCGTCAACGATAAACCGACACCGAAGTTTTTCAGGAGGTCCGTGCCATCAATTGGCGCAATGGGGGCAGGTGCTGGTGCAGCCGGCGCGGCAGGCGCAACCGCCGGGGGAGGTGCGACTGCAACGGGTGCCGCGGCTGGCGGAACCTGAGCGAAGGTGGATGATAAAGATCCTAAGGACATTACCAGACATAACGGAAGAACGAATTGTTTCATAAGGGTTTTAAGCTGCTGTAAGCGACATCGCTTACTTCGCACTTACGATCCCAAAGACGTGGAGGCTCACAATTCTAAACCGTTATCTGACACGGCCATTCTTTATCTCCGCTGGACATTCCGACTTAAAAACCTGTTGCTTCGCGTAATTTACGACGTGCGATGCCCCCAGACCCGTGCGTACATTCCTGAAAACTCAGATGGATTCATTCCGTATCGCTCCTTGAATTTGCGCGTGAAATGCGACTGTTGTTTGAAGCCGAGGTCGTGTGCGACTTCTTTGAAAGTTTTGTTTGTCCGCAGAAGTGAAACGGCATCTGTCAGACGACGTTCGTCTAGCCATTCGCGCAGGGAACAGCCGAGCGACGAACGTATGTGGCGACGTAAGTGCCGTTCAGAAATGCCAAGACGTTGTGCGATTTTAGAAGAGTTGTAACCTGCTTCTTTCGCGACGACAGCCAAGTCCATGAAACTGGTGTGTGCCAGTCTAGCCATACCCTGATTCGTAGTTGAATATTGATCTCGAACTCGAATCCCTTGGCACCAAAGATGGACAGGATGTCGGCCGCTTGTTTTGCTTTTTCCCTGACAAAACAGTCGTCCGATTCGTGCGTGCTTAGGGAGAACAGGGTTGTTTTCTAAGGTTAACCCCTAAGCATGTCAAATGTAAAAACCTTAAAGCGAAGCGGAGCTTTTCAGAGCGTGATTCGTCCTTCAAAGACGAAATCGGCCGGGCCGTTGAGTTTTACATTGGAAAACTCACCAGCGGTTTCGTCGAAGCTGACCTGGAGGGCATCTCCGCCTTGAACCTGGATCTTAATTGGAGAAGTAAATTTATGGAGACGTGCGGTGATTAATGCCGACGCTGTCACGCCGGTGCCGCAAGCGAGCGTTTCGTTTTCCACTCCGCGTTCGTATGTTCGAACACGAATGGAATTAGGCCCAAGCAACTGGACAAAATTGACGTTTGTTCCCTTTGGGGAAAAATGCTGATGGTAGCGAAGTTCAGCACCAACGGGTAATACCATCGCCTGATCCGCGTCTTTAACAAATAGCACCGCATGCGGTACGCCTGTGTTACAGGAATGGACTTCTGCCACACCCGCTTTTAGCGACACTTGTTCGCCAAGGCGCAAGCCTTGTGGCTTTGTTAAATTGATCGTCACACGTTCGCCCTCGAAGCGTGCGGTGATGATTCCTGCGATGGTTTCGAATGTGATCTCTTGTTTGGTCGTGCCCGTCACACGCTGGATGTACCTGGCGAAACAGCGGGCGCCGTTTCCGCACATCTCCGCTTTACTGCCGTCACTGTTATAAAAGTCCCAGGCCCAATCCGCTTTCTTCGAAGCGCACGGGATCAACATCATCACGCCGTCGGCTCCGATACCTCGTTGGCGATGGCACATCTTCATAACCTGCTCGGTCGTGAGCTTAATCTTCTGGTCCCGATTATCGATTAAGATGAAATCATTCCCCGCACCGTTCATTTTTGTGAATTGCAGCAGCATGGCGGATAAAAATAGGTGCGATCAGGCGAAGTTCAAGGCTCAAATAGCCGGTTAAACAATGGAGTGTGCCCATAGATGCACAGTTGTTTAAACATCGGGAATGATCTAAAACGGTGTCATTCCTCCGCAATTATATGCACATGAAAACTGCCCGGATTCTTGTTGCGCTGGTGCTGGCGTGCGGCATTTCAGCCGTCCAAAGCGCGCCGAATGTCTGGTTGAGCTCGCCAACGAACAACGCGGTGTTGTACGAGCCAGCCAGCATCCCATTGCACGCTGAAGCAAGCGATACCAACGGAATCGCACGGCTTGAGTTCTTCGCTGGATCAGTCTCCCTCGGTTCCGCCCACTCCAATATGCTTAATATGACGTGGACGAATGTGCCGGCGGGAAGCTACGTCCTCAAAGCCGTCGCACTCAACAATTCTGAGGTCTACGGTACGTCGGCGCCTGTAAACATCACCGTAGTGAGCAATAGCCTTCCGCTCGTATCAATCACGGTGATCGACTCCCACGCCGCTGAACCCGCTGATATCGGAGTGTTTCGATTGACACGCACAGGCGGCACAAATGAATCACTATTGGTTAATTGCGTGATCGGAGGAACTGCTGAAACCGGCCATGATTATTCCAACGTTTTCAAAGTCATAACGATTCCCGCGGGGGCGTTAACGGCGGACATTCTTATTACCCCAATTGACGATACGCTCTATGAAAGCACCGAGACGGTGGTGTTCTCGGTTCTGAATAGTACGAATTACCGTGCCGGCTCACCGTCCAGCGCGACGGTCTATTTGTTCGACAATGAAACGAATCAGGCACCAGGCGTGTCGGTGTTTAGTCCCACTAATGGCGCGAGCTTTTTGTTGCCAACAAACATCTTATTGCAAGCTGAGGCGCATGACGTCGACGGCAGCATCTATGCAGTGAATTTCTTTCGCGGGACAAATCTGATCGGTTCCGGCACACCGATAAATACTGCGAAAACAATTTTTAATTTCCTTTGGACTAACCCTCCCGCCGGCGATCCGGTGATTACGGCACGTGCCTACGATAATTTTCAGAAAATCGGCACGTCGGCGCCGGTTCAGATTACTATCTCTGGGAATACCACCTCAAATAAACCGCCATCGGTGAGTATTTACACGCCAACAAACGGCTCATCCTTTCATGCCCCAACCAACATCGTCATAGCCGTGCAAGCAGCCGATAACGACGGGTGGATCAGCACAGTGCAATTCTTTGCCAACGGAACGAATCTCGGCACGGTTACGAACTATCCCTGGAGTACACAGCCAGTTAACCCGTTTTATCTTACATGGTTTAATCCGCAGCCGGGCACCTATTCCCTGACAGCAAAAGCGACCGATAACGCAGGTGCCGCTAAATTGTCTGAGCCGGTCTCCGTGACCATCCTCTCTCCAAATCCCCCCGAGCCGACCAATGTTCCTCCGGCGGTGTCAATCACATCGCCTACAAATAACGAGTTGTTTTATGCTCCGACCAATATAACGGTCACTGCGCAAGCGGCCGATTCCGATGGACAAGTTGCGCGTGTTGATTTTTTTGTTGGAGATCATTTGTTCGCGAGTGATACGACGCCGCCCTACAGCGTAATCTGGAGCAACACTGCGACCGGCAATTACAATCTAAGCGCGAGAGCTACGGATAATAATGGCGCAACAGCATGGGCGTCTGCAGTACATGTCACGATTAAATCGGCTGCAGAGCTTTCCTTCGTTAGCCGGAGCGTGCCACTGTGGTACGTTCCGGGCGTGAAAACGACTGTCCGTCTGATCGTGAATCCCAAAACAAACACGGTTAGTTACTCAGTGCAAGACACGCCACCGGCGGGGTGGACGATCAACACAGTGGGCGAAAATGGTTCCATGGACACGGGAGGCCAGAGTGTCACGTTCGGTCCCTTCAATGATAAACTGCCGCGAACACTTATTTATACCGTTACACCCCCGGTCAATGAGTCTGGCGAGAAGCGTTTCATCGGAACCGGCACGGCGAATGACCTCGTTAGTCCAATTGTTGGTGTCAATGTCATGATCCCCCCACCGCCGCACCCTGCCGAGACGAATGCGCCGAATTTTTCTATCAGCACGAACGAACTTAGCGCCTACGTGCTTGCCTGGAAACGGTGCGAGCGTTGGCCAATCTCGCCTTCCCCAGTGCCGCTTAATTACGTTACACGTGCGGGATACCTTGTTGCGGGTGGTGGCGGTTACTCGATCAGCACGAATTATCCGACGCCTCTGCCCCCTCTCATTTGGGTGCGGAACGCATCGGACATTACCGCAGGAACTCTTTCTAACAGCGTTCCGTGGACCACTGACAATCACGGGTCGGCTGTCGCTTCAATGCCGACAAACTACACGGCCGGTGGAACGTTTACTGTGACCATCAACGTATCTCCGATATCAACCTGCAGCGCCTATGGCTTGGAAGACCGCCCACCCGAGGGTTGGATCGTTTCAAATGTAAGCGACGGTGGCTTCTTCTGTCCGATTTTGAAGCGGGTGAAGTGGGGGGTGTTCCTCGATCATCAACCGCGCACGGTTTCGTATCAAGTCACAGCGACGACGAATCTCCAGAGCATTGCCTATTTTTCCGGGGTTGTTTCTTTCGATGGTATCAATGTTCCGATTACTGGAACTCGGCGCACGTATCTCGCGAGCGGTAGTCCGACGACGGCGAAGCTGCAGTCGGTAGTTACCACTGCAAGCGGTGATCGGATCTTCACTTTTATTGGCCAGCCAGGTGTTGTTTACCGTCTTGAAGGCACAACGGATTTCATCAACTGGACACCAATGGAGGAACTGCTGAATAACGACGGGGTTCTGCATTACACGGATCCCGCCAGTTCGGCTTTCGCCAACCGCTTCTACCGGACGGTTCCAGTGGAACAAGATTGATCTGGAAAACAAACACGAACCGGGGAAAAGAAAAAGCGGCTCTCTTCATGGGAGCCGCTTTTTTCTCGCCTTAAATTGATTAATCCTTAATCGTCGACAGGAATTCTACGAGGTTGCGAATGTCCTGCTTGGAAAGAATTTCCGAGAAATTCGGCGGCATCCCAGACATTCCTGTCGTTCGCTTTTCAATGTCCTTGATGGCAATTTTCACAATGCCATCTTCTGGTGAGTTGATGACGAGTTCCTTCTTGTTCTCACTTTTTACGATTCCGGCGTAACTCGTGCCATTCTTCAGACTTACAATCAACGTTTCGAAACCAGCGGCAATTTGTTTATTTGGTAACAGGATCGATTCGAGCACGTACTCACGCGATTGCTTTGTGCCGATGCCATCGAGGATCGGACCGACTTCGCCGCCTTCGCCATGAATCTTATGGCAACGCGTGCAGGAAGCCTCGGCACGTTCGAAGAAAACTTTTTTACCTTCAGCGGCGTTGCCGCCAGCGATGCACTCGCGGAACTTTGCCAATTCATCGTTCGCAGGACGTGCATCTTCGTACTTCTTCAACTTCTCCTTTACACCGGTCGAAGATCGTTTTGCCGCCGCTTCCAGCAGATCGAGTTGGAGTTCCGGTTGCACTTTTCCCGCCAAAAGGTTGTTCATCCATTGTTCGAGAATCTGGTCCGCGGCGGAATCTTCCAAAGTTCCGAGATTGATGAGCGCCGTTTGTTTTTCGCCGACTGTTCCTTTGTCCAATGCTTCAACCAGCTTTCCAGTTGCATCGGATGGTTTCAATTTCGACTGCAAGGTCATCGCTTCTTTTCGCAACGGCGCACTCGTATCCTCGAAAGCGATCTTCAACGCATCACCGAGTTTTGGATCGTCTATTGCCGCGAGGGCACGGAGTCCTTCGATTCGCACGAAAGGGTCACCTTTGCGATCTGCAGCAATTTCGAACAATGTCCGGGAAGCTTCTTTGATTTCCAATGTTGCGACGAGTTTTGCGGCGTTCATCCGGACGAGGGCAGGCGCGGTTTTGAGAATGTCGTCGAGGACAGGATGCATTGCGGCGACAACGTCCGCCTGGTTACGTTCGCCAGAAACTGGCCGCCACAACCCGGTGATGTGATCACGTCCGGATGGCTTTGCCCAGTTCGACAACAATTCCAACGCTTCTGCGCGCATTCCGTCGGGCGCTTCTTTTCGCGCCGCGACCTTTGCGAGGGCAACAGCATTTTCCGCTTTGCCGAGGCGATAGTTAGCGTTTAATGCCCGTCGATAGAGCGCTTCAGTGTAATTCGGTTCTTCACTCAGTGCAGCAAGCCGGGGCAGGGCAGCGTCAATAGGTAAATCGTTGATCGCACGAGCCGCTTCGATAACAACGCTCTGTTGTTTATCATTCAACGAGGTTGCCACTTCGGGGCTGCCGAGACGACGCAGAGCAACGACGGACGCCAGCCGCACTGCAGCCGACGTGTCTTTAGCCGCCGCGACAATTGCGTCGACATCATTGATCCAAACCAGGGCCATGACACCAGCATGACGAAGGACAGCATCCTGATCGTTGTTGGCGCGCAGCATCTCAATGATGGGTGTGACGGCGTCTTTGTTCCCGATCTTGCCTAATGCCAGTGCCGCGAAATACTGGCTGCGAGGATCGTTCACATCCTGTGTGAGCTTGATCAATTCTGGTAGCGCTGGGGCAAAACGTGCATCGCCAATCACCCTGGCACATTGAGCGCGTAATTCGTTGTTCGTTCCCCCGAGCAATGGAATCAGTGGGGCCAAAACTGATTTATCCTTTGCTGCAATTTGTCCCAGTCCCCAGATCGCATGAACTCGTGCCAGGATATTCGTGTTGTTCAGCACCACTTCGGTCAACGGCCTGGCTGCACCATGCGCGGCGAGCGTAAACTGTGCTTCCATGCGGACCCGTTGGTCGCGATGGCTCAGTAGGTTAACGAGTTCGAGCACGTCCCGCTTTTCCATGCCTTCGCCAAGAAGCTTTTTGGTTTCGAGCGCCAGCTCGCTCTTTGCGAGGTCGGGCTGAGAAATGCGATAGATGCGACCAATGCCCGGCTTCTCCCAGCCTTGCACCCAATCAGTGATATACGCCGAACAATCCGGACCAAATTCAATATCCGTGACCAATACATCGGAAATCAGTTCAGTACGGTCCACCAGCTCAAACGAAGCGCCCTTTGGGCGGCTCAAGAAACTATGGACGAGGCTGCGTTGCGCCTGGCCTTTAAAATCACAGACGAAAAAATGGTTGTTATAACGGTCCGGCAAACCGACACCGGGATAATGGGTAACACCCGAAGGCCCGTTCCCGAAATTCGCAATCGGCGGAACGATGTAAGCCGGTTGTCCTTCATGTTGTGGATGCCACATCTTCTCCGCATTCCACGGACCAAGGGGTGTTGGTGTCGCAACGTATTGAAAGGCCACGCGCCAGCCAGTGTCGCCACCTTCTGCCACATAAACCCAACGGGCCTGATCGCCATGGTCGGCATTGTTGTCGCCGGTGAACAGATTGCCGTAATCGTCGAACGCCAGTTCCTGCGGATTGCGCATGCCGCTGGCAAAGATCTCCAGGTCTGAGCCATCCAGATTGCAGCGCAGAACGCCACCGGTTTCCGGCAGGGCAATGGTCTTTCCATTTTGTACGACGCTGAAACCACGATCACCGCAGCTGAAGTAAAGTTTGCCATCTGGACCGATACGCAATCCATGCAGATCGTGGCCGATGAACGCGTAGCGCACACCATAACCACTGCTCAACACTTTCTGTTCTTCCGCTCTGCCGTCCCCATCTTTATCGCGGAGCAGGTAAAGATTCGGCATGCATGTGTAGTACACGTCTCCTTTGCGTGCGAGCACGCCAGCGCCGATGCCGTCGAGCGCATTTGTGTAACCTTCCGCAAAAATGGAATATTTATCAGCTTTGCCATCCCCGTCGGTATCTTCGATCAAGCTGATCTTCTCCGACTCCTTAGTCCATTCACCAAACATCTTTGGCACTTCCGCTGCGTGCCGTTTGATCATTTCGAGGCGATCCTCGACAGTCTTGTTCGCGAGCTCTTCATCGATCCAACTTTCGAAATGCCGATTATCAATGGCGCCGTCAGTGTGGCGAAATGTTTCGGCGACATAAAACCGCCCTTTTTCGTCGATGGTGAAACAAACCGGGTTCGCAAGCATCGGTTCCGAAGCGAAGAGCGACACTTCAAGATTGGTGGCGACTTTGAAACTTTTGATCGCCAGCTCCGGTTCAGGAAACTTTGATGCTTCGTTCTTTTCAGCTTTCTCCTTTTTCTTAGGCGCCGGGTGCGCGGATTCGCCATCCTTTTTCGCATTCTCGCCGTTTACCGACAAGAATCCGCCAATGAGAAGACAACAAAAAAAGCCTCGACGGGAGGCCCAAGAAATTTTTCTGAGCATGTCGATTCAGTGTAGCCACGGGGCTGAACCGAATCAAGGGGGCGAACTTCGCTGCGAAACAGCGTGCGTGCAAACGTGCAAGTTACCGTCACGGGCTCCGTGATGTTCGAAAGAAGTCGTAACGGTCCGCTGCTCGAATCCGAGGAAGATTTGGAAGCTTAAAAAGAAATTTCCCCGTGGCAGCATCCGTTTCATGACCGAAAATTCCTCAATCCCTGGGGAAAAATGTTTTTTCAGCCTGAAAATGTCCTTTGCCACGTGGCGGAACGTTTTTTTAGAGTAAAAACGGACGTTTCCCTGTGGCAGCGTCCGTTTTCAGGATGAAAATGCTTTTATCCCTGGGGAAAAATGTTTTTTCAGGCTGAAAATGTCTTCTGCCCTGTGGCAGCGTCCGTTTTCAGGATGAAAATGCCTTTATCCCTGTGGAAAAATGTTTTTTCAGGCTGAAAATGTCTTCTGCCCTGTGGCAGA